>JAUIBJ010000411.1 GCA_030428025.1 Alphaproteobacteria bacterium | reverse complement strand
TACCATGTTCCAGAACCAGCCCGGAGTCGCAGAATTCCCGCAGCCCCGGCATCGAGTGGTTCACCACGATGGCGCTGGAGTTGCGCATCCGGTCGCGAAAGACTTCCCGGCTCTTGCGCTTGAAGTTCGCGTCACCCACCGCGGTGACCTCGTCCACCAGATAGGTGTCGAAATGGATACCCATCGACGCCCCGAAGGCCAGCCGCGACCGCATGCCCGATGAATAGCTGCGGACGGGCATGTAGAAAAAATCGCCCAATTCCGAGAAATCCATGACGAATTCCATCAGTTCCTCGGTATCGACACCATAGATCCGCGCGATGTACTTGACGTTTTCCGCGCCGCTCAGTTCGCGGTGGAACGAGGCGCTCAGGCCCACCGGCCAGGAAATCGTTCCATCGCTGACGACCCGGCCGTGATCGGGCTGCATGGTGCCGGCCACGATGGAAAGAAGCGTCGACTTGCCGGCGCCGTTACGACCGAGCAGGCCGAGGGACCGGCCGCTGGGCAGGGTCAGGTTCAGGCCATCTATGACGGTCTTCGGCTTGCCCTTGATCCAGAACGTCTTGGTCAGGTTCTCGAAGCGGATCATGAACGGTCCCGGATCGAGTAGTAGATAAGCGCGCCGATTGACCAGGCCAGCAGCAGGAACAGCCCGATCAGCCCCGACAGAACGAAGCGCTGCGGGTATTCCGAGGATTCCGCCAGGGTGGGCCTGATATAGGTGGCCAGATAGCGGCTTTGCCGGTTGGCCTCGTCGCGGGCGGTTTCCAGCGCGGTGAGAGAGGCGAAATAGGCCTCCTCGGCATATTCGCGGTCCACCGTCAGCCGTTCGAACTCGGCAATGAGGGAGGGGTAATCCTGGCTCACCCCGCCGGTTTCGGTACTGGTGGTGGCGAAGTTCTTGCGCTCGATGGCGATCCGGTCGCGGATCACCTCGATCCGCTTCCTGGCATCCTTCAGGCGCGGGTCGCTTTCAGACGTGGTGCCGCGCAGAAGATCGTACTCGACCAGAACTTCGGCGAGTTGCTGCTGCAGACTGGTCATCACGCCCATACGTGTCTGGATGTCGGTTTCCGGATCCACGATCTGCGATCGGGTCCGGAATCTGGTCAGGGCCTCGCGTGCGGACTTGAGAAGTTCGAGCGCCTCGTCGAGGTCGGCCTGGGCATAGCGCATCGCATCTTCCCGGGCCTGCAGGTTCAGTTCGTTGATCCGCTCCTGGCTGACATCGACGATTGCCTTGGCAATGTCCTGGGCCATCTGCGGGTCGAACGACTGGACGTGAATCTCGATCAGGCCGGTGGAAGTGTCGTAGGAGACGCCGACAATGCGGTTCCAGTACCAGATGAGATCTTCCTGTGTCGCCCCGGGCCAGATGGAAAAGGCCCAGTCATGGGGCCAGTATTGCGAATAATGCTCGCGCAGGTCGATGGTCGCATTGATCGCCAGAACCATTTCCTGGCTCTGGATGAACTCGTAGAGGATGTCGCTGTCGGAGGCGGTGCTGGCGCCGGTGAACTGGGCAAGCCCGCCGATGAGCTCGTTGGCGCCGCTCTGTTCCTGGCTGCGTACGGTGAAGCCGGCGGTGGAGTGGAACTGGTCTTCGGCCACGGTAAACAGATAGATCACGACCGCCACGAACGGAACGATCGCGAACAGCACGAAGGTAACCAGCAGGCCCCAGTGGCGGCGCTTCATCCGGGCCGGGCCGGCGGTGGGCTTCACGTCCACCTCTGGGGAAGGCTCGGCCGGTTTCTTGGGCTCATTTCTTGGGGCCTTGGGGGTCTGCGGCGGCCGCGGGCTGGACTTTGCAGCGGGCGCCTTGGGGGCAGTGGGGGCCTTTGCTGCTGATTTGGTACTATCGGTGCCGTCCTGCGCACCTGCCGGGGCGACGGTGTCCTTTGCGGTTTGTTCGCGCGGCGAGGGCGTGGCGGGCGCCCGCAACAGAGAATCGGAGCCGGTCGCGGCGGCACCGGTGCTTTTCCGCCGAGAGGTGAACGGAAGCGCTCCTCCGACGGATTCGGAGTCGTCCTTGTTGGCCGCTGCCTCGCCCGAGGAAGACGTCGAAGGATCGGCCTTCGTCGCTTCCGCTCTCGCGGCTGAACCTTTATTTGCCATTATGCTCCGATCCGGGCCAAAGCCGTTTGATATCGCTGCTCGTATTTATCATAATAGACCTCGAAATAACCAGAGTCACCGTGGTAGTTCATGGCAGTCACAGGCGCGCAAACACCCAAGGGCACACGCACGATCCAAAGACCGCGGTTTCCCCTTTTCCGAAACGTTCTGGCGTTGATGTTGCGGGAGATGTCAACCCGTTACGGGCGCACGCCGGGTGGGTATATTTGGAGCGTCGTCGAACCGTTCGCAGCGATCCTGTTCCTCAGCATCGGGTTTTCGCTTCTTCTGCGCAACCCGTCCCTCGGCACCAGTTTCCTTCTGTTCTATGCCACGGGCTATCTGCCGTTCAACCTGTATCAGGTGCTGGCAACTTCGGTATCCAATTCGATCCAGTATTCCAAACCGCTTCTGAAATTTCCCGCGGTCAACTGGTTCGACGCGGTGCTGGCACGTTTCCTGCTGAACAGCCTGACGGGCATTCTGGTCACCGCGCTGCTGTTCACTTTCGTGCTGAACATCGTCGAAAGCCGCGCCGTCCTTCATCTGGGGCCCATCGTCGAGGCGATCGGGCTGTCGATGCTGCTCGGTCTGGGGGTCGGGATGCTGAACTGTCCCCTGATCGGCATGTTCCCGGTGTGGGAGATGATCTGGAACATCATCACCCGGCCTTTGTTCCTGGCCTCCGGTGTCATCTACATCTACGAGGACTTGCCGACGCTGGCTCAGAATATCTTGTGGTACAATCCGCTTATCCATGTTCTCGGCCTGATGCGAACCGGCTTCTACCCGACCTATTCGCCGACCTATATCAACCCGCTCTACGTGTTACTTGTTGCCCTGACACTGTTCTTCTTCGGCATGCTTCTCACGCGGCGTTTCAACCGGGAAATCCTGAACCGCTAGTGCCCGACATCCGACCGGCGCGGCTCCGACATGGCGACGATGTCGGCATGGCGGACATTCAGCCTGCCGAACAGGCCGTCGAGAACGGCAAGGCCCATCAGCCGCATGAAGGTCCAGCGCGTGCCGCCGTGATGGCGCACCTTCGAAAACCATTTCGGCAGCACAACCAGAAGCGCCGGCCAGAACAGCCACCCGGCGGCAAGCCGATAGAGCAACAGCAGATTGCGGTGGTGATAATAGACCTTCCAGAGCGGCACGAATCTCTGGCCCTTGGCCACGCCCGTCCCGCCGAAGGTGGTAAAGTCGTGTTCAAAGCGGATCTGCGGAAGGAAGCCGATCCGCCCGCCGGCGCGGCTGAGCCCCAGCGTATAGATGCCGTCATCGCCATAAAGAAACAGCCGCCCGTCGGGATAGCCCGCCATTTCTATTGCCCGGCGCGAGATGAAGAAGCCCACGAAGGAGGTCACGTCGATCTCGCAGCCGGATTTTTCGTATTCGTCATGCGGGATATGAAACCCGTTGCGGCCCCGACGCGCGGTGCCGAGGAACAGACGCCAGTTCCAGAACGGGTTGCGCGAGGGGCGGTTCATTTCGCAGATCCGGCCATCCGGGAAATAGACCGCCGCCGCGATGGCGTCCCAGCTCTCCGGCGGCAGGGCGTGGAAGGTCTCGAGCGCGCCGGGATAAGGGCGTGCGTCGTCGTCCATCACAACCAGCCAGTCGGGATCGTAGCGCTCGACCGCATGGCGCATGCCGATCTCGAACCCGCCGGCGCCACCGACGTTGGTTTTGCTGGTGACGATGTCGAGACGCGGGTCGGTCCGGTTGCCGAGCCAGGCGGCGGTTCCGTCCGTCGAGGCGTTGTCGACCACCACCACGGCCTCGAGCCCGTCGGGGCCCGTTTCCAGAAGGCGCGCAAGCGTCGGCTGCAGCTTGTCCAGCCGGTTGTAGGTCACCACCACGGCCACGAGCCGCCGTGCTGTCTGGCTTTCTGAATCCGACACGGGAATGGTTCGCCCTCGCCTTTTCGTGCGTGGGAAAACTCACACTTCACGCGGCTTGTCAAACCGTTTGGCGGCGCCGGCGGGATGATGCCGTTGTTGGCCCGCACGAGGCGGTCGCAGACATATGGCACAAGTGAGAAGTGGT
>JAUIBJ010000004.1 GCA_030428025.1 Alphaproteobacteria bacterium | reverse complement strand
CAGACCGCGTGCATGTGGTCCGGAAGAACCACCCAGGCGTCGATGTGAAACGGCCGCGCCTCCCGCACCTCTCGGACGGCGGCGCGCAGGCGCAGGATCTCGTCCACCAGGAGCCGGCTATTGCGCTTGGCGAGGTTGACGGTGAAGAAGATCGAGGCGCCTTGGCGGCGGGGACGGATATAGCAGGACATGCGCCAAGCCTCGCCAAGATTGGTTAACGAATCGTTCCCATCCGCAGGGCGCCCCCCGAATTTCCCGGCACAATCCCGGCACCACAATACCCCCTCTCCGCCCTCACCCCGGCAGATTTGGCGCGCATCCTTGCCGCGGAGGAGAGCAGTGATGCAACACGCAACAGAGAAATGGAGCAGAACGCGCCGCCGTCCGGGCCGCAGCCCGGGCTTCCGCCCGGAAAAGCCCTTCCGCTTCCGGGACTGGGCCGCGCTCTGATCGCACCGCCTGTCGCAAGGCGCCTTTCCCCGCGGGCGGGGGTGCTCTATGTAGGCCTGCAGACGCCGAAAGAGCCCGACAACCCATGCCCCATTACGATCTCGTCATTCTCGGCGCCGGCCCGGCCGGGGCCTCCGCCGCGGTCACCGCGCGGAAGAATGGGCTTTCCGTCGCGCTTGTCGACAAGGCCCGTTTCCCGCGTGCCAAGCTCTGCGGCGGGCTGGTGACTGGGCGCTGCGCGGGGCATCTGAAA
Source organism: Alphaproteobacteria bacterium (assembly GCA_030428025.1). GTDB lineage: Bacteria > Pseudomonadota > Alphaproteobacteria > Rhodobacterales > Rhodobacteraceae > Roseovarius. Next base: position 21,102 of record JAUIBJ010000004.1, on the reverse strand, counting down.
GAGGTCTTCGACCTCGACATTGACCCGCAACTCTTCGAAACCCGGCGGAATTTCGAATTCTACATGGACGGCCAGCCACTCGGCCGGCTCGACGGCGTGCCGCCCGCGCATCTGACCATGCGGTGGAATTTCGACCAGCTGCTGTTTTCCCGGGCCATCGCGGCGGGGGCCGTGGATTACTCGGGGCAAAGGGTCGAGACGCTCGATTTGTCAGCCAACCGCGTCACTCTGCATGCGGGCGAGGTGCTGGACTATGGCTGTCTCATCGGCGCCGACGGGGTGCAGAGCATCACCGCGCGGGCGATTTTCGGGGAGCCCTTCGACAAGACCCGCGTCGGCTTTGCGCTGGAGATCGAGGGGCCCACGGTCGAACCCGACACACAAACCCGCATCCGCATCGACTTCGCCGCCGCCGACTGGGGCTATGGCTGGTCCTTCCCGAAGCGCGCCAGCACCACGATCGGGCTGGGCGGGCTGCATGCGCGAAACCCCGAGATGAAGGCCCGGCTCGCCGCCTATCTCGACCGGCTCGGCACCGGTCAAGGCCTTAAAGTCAAGGGGCATTTCCTTCCCTTCGGCGGCTATCGCAGCGTGCCGGGGCGCGGCAACGTGTTGCTGGCAGGCGACGCGGCGGGCTTCGTCGACCCGATCACCGGCGAGGGGATCGGCCACGCCATCCAGTCCGGCCGGCTGGCGGCCGAGGCGGCGGCCGAGGCGCTGGCCGCCGGCCGGCCCGAGCGGGCGCTGCGCCTCTACCGGCCCGCAACGCGACCCATCCGCACGGGGCTGCGCGCGGCGATCCTGCTGCGCCCGGTGATCTTCGCGCGGCCCCTGAAACCCTTCTTCGCGGCGACCTTCCGCAACTCGCGCAGCCTCAAGCGCGAATACATGCACCTCCTCTCGGGCGAGACCGAATATCCGCGGCTCTTGCTGCGAACCGCCGCGCGCCTGCCTCGGGCAGGGCTGCGTTGGGCGCTCCGCGGTGGTTCCCGGAAACACTCTGTTTCCGGTTAAACCGCTCTTTTCGCTTGGGAAAGCGCCGCCTGCCGGGGTTAAATCCCGCCCGTAGTGTCAGTGGGGGCTGGCGGTATGCGCGGGCTTCGCCCGGCCGCCCGGCCCCGGTCCGGAGGGTGCCATGCGGGACTGGTTTGTGTCCGATAATGAAAGCGATCTGGTATTCGGGCTCGACTCGACAGACGAGGCCCAGGAGGCCGATCCGCCGGGCGACCCCGCCGAGCGCGTCCTGCAGACGCTTCTAGAGACCGAGGACGCCCCAACGGGGCCGGTGACCATCGACGCCTTCGACCGGCAGGACGAGATGCTGGCGATCGTCCTGCCGGAAACGCTGGGCGAGGTGCGGATCGAGACCCGCCCCACCCGCGACCGGCGCGGAACCGAAGTGCTGCTGAACGGCTGGCGGATGGCCACCCTGCCGGGCGTAAATGGCCTCGCGCCGTGGGAAATCGAACAGGTTCTTCTCTGATCCATTGGCGGGGTTCCGCCCCGGCCTGTCACCTGGTTTTGATTTTGCTCCGACAAGGTGGCAGATTACCTGTCATTGAACAGGTGATCATTCTTGGCAGAAGGGACGCCCCCCATGATTGACAGACGTCATTTCCTCGCCACGGGGCTTTGCGCGATCGCGGCGCCGGCCGTCGCACAGGGCTTCGAACTGGACCCCAAATTCCGCCCCACCAAGGTGGCGATTTCCGGCCAGTACGGGCCCGGGCAGCTTCTGGTCCTGCCCAGGGCGCATTTCCTCTATTACGTCACCGGTCCGCGCGAGGCCGTGCGCTACGGTGTCGGCGTGGGCCGCGCGGGGCTGGAATTCCAGGGCACCGCCACCATCCAGGCGAAGAAGAAATGGCCCACCTGGCGGCCGACCGACGAGATGATCGAGCGCGAACCGCACACCTATTCCAAATTCGTCGATAACGAGTATGTCCAGCCCGGCGGCCCGGGCAACCCGCTGGGCGCGCGGGCGCTCTATCTCTTCAAGAACGGGCGCGACACCTATTTCCGCATCCACGGCACCAACGCTCCGCGCACCATCGGCCTATCGGTCTCCAATGGCTGCATCCGGATGCTGAACGAGCATGTCAAAGACCTCTACGAGCGCGTGCCGATCGGCACTAAGGTCACGGTTCTCTGACCCCGCGACAAAGCCCGGGCGCGCATCGGCACCGCCCGGCGCATTTTTCCGGGCGGCAGAAATTTTCCTTGTCACAGCGCAAAATCGGCCCCATATGAGGGGCGCGACGTTATCTCTATCGACCATCTGCTCCTACCCAACGGCTCAGTCACTCGATGCGAACATGACGAGCCGACCTGCCGCATTCCGCGGGCAGTAAACTAAGGAGAGACACATGGCCAACGGCACTGTGAAATGGTTCAACACCACCAAAGGTTACGGGTTCATCGCCCCCGATGAAGGCGGCAAGGATGTGTTCGTGCACATCTCTGCCGTAGAACGGTCCGGGCTGACCGGGCTGGCCGACAATCAGAAGGTGACCTTCGATGTCGAGTCGGGCCGCGACGGCCGCACGGCGGCAACCAACCTCGCGCTGGTCTGAACCAGACGCCGGAGAGACGGATCAGGGCCCCATCACGGGGCCCTTTTTCATGGCAGTTTCTTAGCGGTTCACGCCCCGGCGGCGACAGTTCGTCGGTTTTCTCCTCGCAGCCGGTTCGCGGTTGGTGCTCAGGCGCAAGCTGGGCAAAGGACCACGGCCGGCAGCATCAGCCCTCCACGCCGGGAAAGTGGCGGTCGACAAGGCGCGTGAGAGCGGGCCAGACATGCCCGCCGAGGGGCGTCTCACCGGGGCGGCCCCAGTCCAGGAGCGGTTGCAGCGCTTTTTCCGGGATTTCAAGCGGCGTATCCGTGGCCGCCAGAATGTCGACCTGAATCTTGCAGGCTGTTTCGGCGTAGTAGTGATAGGTAAAGGCCTCGGCCGCCGTGCGCCCGACGCTCAGCAGGCCGTGGTTTTCCATCAGCAGGATGAAACGGGAACCGAGATCGCTTGCCAGCAATGCGCATTCGTCCTCGGCCGCCGTGACGTCCTGATAGGGATGCACGGCAAGGGCGGCCAGGATCGACCCGGCATGCTGGGACAGGGGCCGCAAGCCGCCGGGCATGGCCGATACGGCGATGCCCGCGCGCGTATGCGTATGCATGACGAAGTTGACATCGGGGCGCGCCTTCAGAAGGGCGCTGTGGATAAGATGGCCCGCCGGATTAACGGTGACTTCCGCATCGACCGCTTCGCCGGTATCGAACCGCATCTTGACCAGGGACGAGGCCGTGATCTCGTCGAACATCAGATCGTAGCTGTTCAGCAGGTAACAGTCAGGCTGATCGGCAAGCCGAGCCGAGAAATGGGTCGAGGTCAGGTCGGTCCACCCGTAATACTCGGCAAGCCGGTAGAGGCGCGCAAGATCGACACGCGTCTGCCATTCGGCATCGCTGAACCGAGGCGAGTGTTTCCCGATCTCTGTCACGCTCATGAGCGAACGCTATGCAGCCGGGGTCGATTCGGCAATCTGCCAGTGGAGCAAGGCCCTCCGGCCCGAACGCCCGGGGCCGCACCCCGGCGCCCCCTAACGCGCGGCTTCGACCAGTTCGATCACCGCCGGCCCCAGCGCCTCGACGATTCGCGCCACGCCCCGGGCGTTAGGATGGATGCCGTCGGGCTGAAAGAACGCCCGTGCCTGTCCCGGGTCGGTCTCGCCCAGCCCTTCGAAAAAGCTCTCGAAATAAAGCGTGTCATAGGCATCTGCCAGTGCCGGATACATCGCGTCGAAGGCCTGCTTGTAGTCCGGCCCGTAGTTCCCCGGCGCCTGCATGCCCACAAGCAGAACCTCAACCTTCTTGGCCTTTGCCGCCTCGAGGATCCGCACCAGATTGGCCTTCGCCACCTCCGGCTCGATTCCGCGCAACATGTCGTTGCCCCCCAGGACCACGATCATCGCATCGACCTCACCGGTCAGGCTCCAGTCCACCCGCGCCGCGCCGCCGGCGGTGGTGTCGCCCGACACCCCGCCATTGATCAGCCGCGCACCGGCCCCGTGGTCGTTCAGCCAGTCTTGCAGTTGCGGCACGAATCCCTCTTCCTGGGGCAGCCCGTAGCCTTGTGTCAGGCTGTCGCCCAGGGCCAGTACCGTCACCTCCTCCGCCGCCATCGCGGGGGCGGCCAGAAACAGCAGCGCGGCCAGCGCCTTGCCCCTGACACGTGCGGCCCCATATGTCACAAGACCCTGAAACATCTGGCGCCGGTTCATGTCCTCACCTGTCCTTTCGCTACAGAACGCATCGCTTTCGCTGATGGGCAACGCAGGCCCCGTCCGGATACTTGATGCGATCACGCTCGATGTCCACCGGCAAGAGACGGTGGGGCTGGTGGGGCCGTCGGGCTCGGGCAAATCCTCGCTCCTGATGCTGATGGGCGGTCTGGAAAAGGCGACCGGCGGCAAGGTGCTGGCACTGGGCCACGATCTGACCGCGATGACCGAAGATCAGCTTGCCCGCCTGCGGCGCGATCATTTCGGCGTGGTCTTCCAGTCCTTCCACCTGATCCCGACCATGACCGCGCTGGAAAACGTGGCCACCCCGCTGGAACTGGCGGGCGACGCGGACGCCTTTGACCGGGCAGAAGAGGAGTTGAAGGCGGTGGGGCTGTCGGCGCGGATGAACCACTACCCGTCCGAGCTGTCGGGCGGCGAGCAGCAGCGCGTGGCTCTGGCGCGGGCCGCCGCGCCGCGCCCTGACATCCTTCTGGCCGACGAACCCACCGGCAATCTCGATTCGGTCAGCGGCGCGGCGATCGTCGATCTGCTCTTCGGGCTGCGCGAACGGCACGCGGCGACGCTGGTCCTCGTGACCCACGCCCCCGACCTCGCCCGCCGCTGCGACCGGGTGATCACCCTGTCCGACGGGCGCATTTCCGAAACCGAGGCGGCCGCATGAGCCTGGGCGTGGCCGCGAAACTGGCGGCTCGGGAGTTGCGCGGCGGGCTCAAGGGCTTCCGCATCTTCCTGGGCTGCGTGATCCTGGGCGTCGCCGCCATCGCCGCCGTGGGCACAGTGCGCGAAAGCATCGCAGAAGGGCTGGCGCGGGAAGGCGCGCAGCTTCTGGGCGGGGATGCCGAGATCGAACTGACCTACCGCTTCGCCACGCCGGAGGAACGCGCCTGGATGGAAGGGTTGGCAACGCAGGTCTCCGAAATCGTCGATTTCCGCTCGATGGCCGTGGTGCCCGGCGGAGAACGGACCCTGACGCAGGTGAAGGCCGTCGATGGTGCCTATCCGCTTCTGGGCACGGTGGGGCTGTCGCCGCCGATGCCGCTTGACGCGGCGCTTGCGGGCGCGGACGGGGTGCCCGGCACGGTAATGCACCCGCTTCTGATCGAGCGGCTGGAGATCGCCCCGGGCGACACGGTGCGCCTGGGCACACAGGACTTTCGGCTGATGGCCGCGCTGGAGAACGAGCCCGACAACGCCACCGCCGGCTTCGGTCTGGGCCCGCGCACGATAGTCGCGACCGAGGCTCTGGAAGGCTCGGGTCTGCTCGCCCCCGGCACGCTCTACGAGACGAAATACCGGCTTGATCTGCCGCCCGGCGCCGATCTGGCGGAACTGAAGACCCGAGCCGAGACAGAGCTCGAGGGCAGCGGGTTGCGCTGGCGCGACGCGCGCAACGGCGCACCGGGGGTTGCGACATTCGTCGACCGGCTGGGCGCTTTCCTGATCCTCGTCGGCCTCTCGGGGCTCGCGGTGGGCGGGGTTGGCATCTCCGCGGCGCTGAGGGCCTATCTGGCGGGCAAACGGCCGGTCATTGCCACGCTGCGCACGCTGGGGGCCGATCAGAACACCGTCTTCCTGATCTATTTCCTTCAAACCGGCGCGCTGGCGGCGCTCGGCATCCTTCTGGGGCTGCTGCTGGGCGTGGGCGCGCCCATCCTGCTGTCGCCGCTCATCGAGGCGCGCCTGCCAGTACCGGCGGTCTTCGCTCCCTACCCCGCGCCGATGGCCGAGGCGGTGGTCTACAGCCTGCTGACGGTGCTGATCTTCACCCTCTGGCCGCTGGCCCGCGCCCGCGACGTGCGCGCCGCGGCCCTCTTCCGAGACGATGGCGGGCAGATGCCGCGCCTGCCCGCCTGGCCCTATCTGGCGCTTACGGCGGCGCTGGTCATAGCGCTGGTGGCCGTGGCGGGGTGGTTTTCGGGCAACCTCACCCTCACGCTCTGGACGGCGGGAGGCATCGCCGGGGCATTGGCGCTTCTGGCGCTGGCGGGCACGGCGATCCGGCTGGCGGCAAGGGGCATGCGCGGCCGGGCGCGGGGGCGGCCCGCGCTCGGCTGGGCGCTCGCGGCCATCGGCGGCCCGGGCAGCAGCGCCGGCGCAGTAGTGCTGTCGCTGGGGCTGGGCCTGTCGGTGCTGGCCGCCATCGGCCAGATCGACCGCAACCTGCGCGGCGCCATCGCCCGCGACCTGCCCGCGCAGGCGCCGGCCTTCTTCTTCGTCGATATCCAGAAAGACCAGATGCCGGGCTTTCTCGACCGGCTGCAAGGCGACCCGGGCGTGAGCAGGATCGACCATGCGCCGATGCTGCGCGGCATCATCAGCCAGATCAACGGCCGACCGGCGAAGGAGGTGGCAGGCGGCCACTGGGTGCTGGAGGGCGACCGCGGGGTGAGCTATGCAGGCGCCCTGCCCGAGCGGACGACAGTGACCGCCGGCACCTGGTGGGGCGAAGGCTATGACGGGGCGCCGCAGGTGAGCTTTGCCGCCGAGGAAGCGGCCGAGATGGGGCTGAAACTGGGCGACGAGATCACCGTCAACATCCTCGGCCGCGACATCACCGCTGAACTGACCTCCCTCCGCGAGGTGGACTTCTCCACCGCCGGGATGGGCTTCATAATGGTGATGAACGAGGCCGCGCTGTCCGCCGCGCCGCACAGCTTCATCGCCACCGTCTATGCCGAACCGCAGGCCGAATCGGCGATCCTCAACGATATTTCCGACGCCTACCCCAATATCACCGCGATCCGGGTGCGCGACGCCATAGACCGGGTGAGCGGGCTCTTGGATGGCATCGCCTCGGCCACGGCCTGGGGGGCGGTGGCAACGCTGCTTACCGGTTTTCTGGTGCTGATCGGGGCTGCCGCGGCCGATCAGCGTTCGCGCAGCTACGAGGCCGCGATCCTCAAGACGCTGGGCGCCACACGGGCGCGCATCCTGACGGGGCTCGCGCTCCGCGCGGCCCTTCTGGGCGCGGCGGCGGGGCTGGTGGCGCTGGCAGCGGGGATCGCCGGCGGCTGGGCGGTCAGCCACTACATCATGGAAACCGGGTTCGAAGTTGCCTGGGCCTCGGGGCTGGGCATCGTCGCGGGTGGCGCCGCGATCAGCCTTCTGGCGGGGCTCGGCTTTGCCCTGGGGCCGATCGGCGCGCGCCCGGCACGGGTACTGCGGGCGCAGGAGTGAGCGCCCTTTCCGCCACCTGCGCACAATCCCCACGTTGAATTCGGGCCGCCAAGCTGGCAGTCAATGGGCGTCCTGCCCGTGTCCGAGGGAATCGCCCATGTCCGAAAACCTGCCCATTCCGCTTTCCTCGCCGCTCAGCCGGGCCCAGCAGACCGCGCTCATCAACCTCGTGCGCCGCGCCGCCAAGGCCGAAATCCTGCCGCGGTTCCGCAATCTGGGCCATGCCGACATATCCGCCAAGACCCACCGCTTCGATCTGGTGACCGAGGCCGATATTGCCGCAGAGGCGATGCTGGCACGCGGGCTGCAGCAGATGTTTCCGCATGCGCTGGTGGTCGGCGAAGAGGCGGCGGGCGACGACCCCGAGCTGGAAGGCAGGATCGCGGGCGCCGAAATGGCGGTGATCGTCGATCCGGTCGACGGCACCTGGAACTTCGCACACGGTCTGCCGCTTTTCGGCGTGATCGTGGCCGTCACCCGCTTCGGCCGGCCGGTCTGGGGCCTGCTTTACGACCCAATGGCCGATGACTGGATCATGGCCGATGCCGGCGCGCCGGGGGCGTTCCTGGCGCGTAGCCTTGGCGCCGACCGGCCACTCGCCGTCTCCACTGGTGCGTCCCTGTCGGACATGTCGGGCTTCATCCCGCTCTATGCTGTGGCCGAAGAGAAGCGCGAGGCGCTGGCCGCCGAACTGGGGCAGTTCGCCTTTACCACCGCGCTGCGCTGCTCCTGCCACCATTACCGCACGCTGGCGCAGGGGGGCATGGATTTCCTGCTGTCGGGCCCGGCCACAGCCTGGGACCATGCAGCAGGCGTGCTGATTGTCCGGCAGGCGGGGGGCGTTGCGCGCATGCTCGACGGGGCCGATTACGTGGCCGGCAGCACGCGGGGCCATGTTCTGGCAGCCCCGGACGAGACAAGCTGGACGCGGCTGCAGGAGAAATTCGCCTTTCTTCTGGAATAACTCCTGTCAGGTCAGCCGGCCCCTTTGCGTGCCCGGCGAGACGCCGAACAGCCCGCGATAGACCCGCGCGAAATGAGCGGTGGAGCGGAAGCCCGTCGCAACCGCGATTTCCGTCACCGATTTCTCGCTCTGAAGCAGCAGGTTCCGCGCCTTCTGCAGGCGCATCTCCAGATAGTAGCGGGAGGGCGAGCATTGCAGGTAGCGCCCGAAGAGCCGTTCGAGCTGGCGGGTGGAGATGCCCACCTGCCGGGCCACCTCTGCCATCGGCATCGGATCCTCGATCGCCTGCGACATCAGCTGTACCGCGTGTGTGAGGTGCGGGTTGCGCATGCCGTGCCGCGCCTGCACCGACACCTTCTGACGGGCGCTGCTTTCGCGCACGGTGTTATAGACCATCTGGTCGGCCACTTCCTCGGCCAGGCCGGAGCCGTGCCTGGCGGCGATGAGGTGCAGCATCAGGTCGGCCGTCGCCGTACCGCCCGAAGCGGTGATGATCTTCTCGTCGGCGACGAAGACATTGGGCACGAGTTCCACATTCGGGAACTCCTCGACAAAGAGGTCGTGATAGGCCCAGTGGGTCGCCGCGCGCATGCCGTCGAGCATCCCGGCATAGGCCAGGATATAGGCCGCCGAGCAAAGCGCACCGATGGGCGTGCCGTGCGACCGCTCGCGCCGAAGCGCCGACAGAAGCGGGCGGCTCATGTGGTTGCGCATGTTCGAACCCGAAAGCAGGAACAGCCGGTCGGCCTTCACCCGCCGGTCGAACCCGGCATGCACCCGCACCACCGTACCGTTGGAACTGAGCGCGGTCTCGCCGTTCTCGGAGGCGAAGCTCCATTCGTAAAGCGGCTGGCCCGAGACGAGATTGGCGATCCGCAGCGGCTCGACCGCGCAGGAAAAGGCGATATGCGCGAATTCGTCGACCAGATAGAAAACGAAGCTCCGCGTCCTCGGCATCGGGCAGGGTCCGAAACAGAATAACCTTGTCGCCGATAGAACAGGTCCGTGGAACTGGCAAGCCCCGGCCCAAGGGGCCGGGGCCGCGGCCGGCCTACTCCGCCGCCTCCTCGTAGCTTTCCATCGGCGGGCAGGTACAGACGAGGTGCCGGTCGCCATAGGCGTTGTCGACCCGGTTGACCGGCGGCCAGTACTTGTCGACACGGAAGGCGCCGGCGGGGAAACAGGCCTGCTCGCGCGAATAGGGCCTGTCCCAGTCCTTCACCAGGTCTTCCATCGTGTGCGGCGCGTTCTTCAGAGGGTTGTTCTCGGCATCCATCTCCTGCGTCTCGATGGCGCGGATTTCCTCGCGGATCGACAGCATGGCGTCGCAGAACCGGTCGAGCTCGGCCTTGGTCTCGCTCTCGGTGGGCTCGACCATCAGCGTTCCGGCGACGGGCCAACTCATGGTGGGCGCATGAAAGCCGTTGTCAATCAGCCGCTTGGCAATGTCGTCCACGGTCACGCCGGCGCTTTCGGCGAAGGGCCGCGTGTCGAGGATGCATTCATGCGCCACCCGCCCCTGCTTACCTTTGTAAAGCACCTCATAGGCGCCCTCCAGGCGCTTGGCGATATAGTTGGCGTTCAGGATCGCCACCCGCGTCGCCTGGGTCAGCCCCTGCCCGCCCATCAGCAGGATATAGGCCCAGCTGATCGGTAGGATCGAGGGCGAACCGTAGGGCGCGGCCGAGACCGGCCCCTCCGTGCCGCCCGTGGCGGGATGACCGGGCAGGTGCGGGGCAAGATGTGCCTTCACCCCGATGGGGCCCATACCGGGGCCGCCGCCGCCATGCGGGATGCAGAAGGTCTTGTGCAGATTCAGATGGCTCACATCACCGCCCACGTCGCCGGGCCGCGCCAGCCCCACCATGGCGTTGAGATTGGCCCCGTCGATATAGACCTGCCCGCCGTGGTCATGGACGATCTGGCAGACCTGTTTCACCTCTTCCTCGAAGACGCCATGGGTGCTGGGATAGGTGATCATGCAGCCGGCGAGGTTCCCGGAATGCTGCTCGGCCTTGGCTCGGAAGTCCTCGAGGTCGATATCCCCGTTCGCGACCGATTTCACCGGCACCACCTTCCAGCCGACCATCTGGGCGCTGGCCGGGTTGGTGCCATGCGCACTGGTCGGGATCAGGCAGACATTGCGATGCCCCTCGCCATTGGCGCGGTGATACGCGGCGATGGTCAGAAGCCCTGCATATTCCCCCTGCGCGCCCGAATTGGGTTGCATCGAGATGGCGTCATACCCGGTGATGTCGCAGAGCTTGGCATTCAGATCGTCGATCAGCTCGCGATAGCCCTCCGCCTGGTCGGGGGGGCAGAACGGGTGCAGGCGGGAAAACTCGCGCCAGCTCACCGGCATCATCTCGGCCGCCGAGTTGAGCTTCATCGTGCAGGAGCCCAAGGGGATCATCGCCCGGTCGAGCGCCAGGTCGCGGTCGGCCAGCCGCCGCATGTAGCGCATCATCTCCGTCTCGGCCCGGTTCATGTGAAAGATCGGATGCGTGAGATAATCGGTCGTGCGCAGCATGTCCTCGGGCACGCGGTATTCCGGATCGAACTGGTCGTCGTTGCGGTCGATGCCGAAGGCCCGCCAGACGGCCTCGATATTCTTGGGCCGGGTCGCCTCGTCCAGCGTGATACCCACGCGGCTCTCGCCCACGCGGCGCAGGTTGATCCCCTCATCGACCGCCGATTTCAGCACTGCCGCCTGCAAGGGGCCCACATCCACGGTGATCGTGTCGAAGAAGCTCTTCGGGTCCACCTTGAAGCCCGCCTCCTCAAGCCCGCGGGCCAGGCGCACCGTCTTGCGGTGAATGCGCTGCGCGATGGCCTTCAGCCCCTTGGGTCCGTGAAAGACCGCATACATCGAGGCCATCACCGCCAGAAGCGCCTGCGCGGTGCAGACATTGCTGGTGGCCTTCTCCCGGCGGATATGCTGTTCGCGGGTCTGCAGGGCGAGGCGATAGGCGCGGTTGCCGTGGCTGTCGACCGAGACGCCTACAAGCCGGCCAGGCATCGCCCGCTTCATCGTATCCTTGCAGGCCATATATGCCGCGTGCGGGCCGCCATAGCCCATCGGCACGCCGAAGCGCTGCGTGCTGCCCACTGCGATGTCCGCCCCCATCGCGCCCGGCTCCTTGAGCAGCGTCAGCGACAGCGGATCGGCCGAGACGATTCCCACGCCCTGATGCTCGTGCAGCGCGGCGATATGATCGGTGAAGTCGCGCACGTGGCCATAGGTGCCCGGATACTGGAAGATCGCGCCGAAAACCTGTGACGCATCCATCTTGTCGGGGTTGCCAACGATCACCTCGATCCCCAGCGGCGCGGCGCGGGTCTGCATCACGGCGATGTTCTGCGGGTGGCAGTCGCGGTCGACGAAGAAGACCCTGGCCTTCGATTTCGACATCCGCTGCGCCATGGTCATCGCCTCGGCACAGGCCGTCGATTCATCGAGAAGCGAGGCATTGGCGATCTCCAGCCCCGTAAGGTCGCTCACCATGGTCTGGAAGTTCAGCAGCGCCTCCAGCCGGCCCTGGCTGATCTCGGGCTGATAGGGGGTGTAGGAGGTGTACCAGGCCGGGTTTTCCAGAATGTTCCGCTGGATCGCCGGCGGCGTCACCGTGCCGTGATAGCCTTGGCCGATCAGGCTGACCAGAACCTTGTTCTTGGCCGAGGTCACGCGCATGAAATGCATCAGTTCGCGTTCGGATTTAGGCTTGCCGAAATCGAGCGGCTCTTCCTGCCGGATGGACCGCGGCACCGTCTCGTCGATGAGCTGGTCGAGGCTGTCGACCCCGATCACTTTCATCATCTCGTCCATCTCCTCGGGCGAGGGGCCGATATGGCGACGGTTGGCGAAGTCGTAGGGCAGATAGTCGGTTGGTGTGAAGGGCATGAAGGCCTCCCGTTCTATGAAGCATGGCGCCGCGTCGGCGGCGGAAACCGGTCGAGGAAACGATGCGCACGCGGCGGCGCATCGTGAAGAAACTGGTCCGGCTCGTGCTGCCAGAGCCCGTCATGGCGGCGCGATTCCTCTTCGCTCACCAGCGTTTGAGCGGGCAGCGGAACACGATCGGATGTCCGGCCCGGCCACCAGCGGAACGCCCGGGCCCGGACATGCGCCAAGAGCCGGATCAGATGGCTGTGGCCGTGACAATCGAACGCGCGGTCCGGAAGGACCCAGTGCCTGACCGGGGCGCGCTTCTTCTCTGGCCGGATGATGTACAACTGCCCTGCCTTTCATCTTGCGCCAAATACTCCCGCCGGAGGCGCCAAAATCTTAGTAAGGTTTTGGCCAAGACTTTTTCGAAAAGTCTTGGCCCCGGCTCGGGACCGTCAGCCGATGAATGTCTTGTAGGCGTCCTCATCCATATAATCGTCCATCTGACTTGGGTCCGAAGGTTTGATCCTGAAAAACCAGGCCTCACCCATCGCATCCTCGTTCACCTTGCCCGGCTCGTCGACGATGGCGTCGTTCACGGCCGTGATCTCGCCATCCACGGGTGCTGTAATGTCCGAGGCCGCCTTGACGCTTTCGATCACCACGATTTCGTCATCCTTGGCCACCGTCGTGCCCACCTCGGGCAGTTCGATGAAGACGATATCGCCCAATTCGTTGGCGGCGTGCTCGGTGATGCCGACAGTGATCTCGTCGCCTTCCGGCTTGAGCCATTCATGCTGTTCGGTAAATTTCATATGGGGTCTCCCTGGTTGGATCAGCGTTTGAAATTGGTGGGAACGAAGGGCAGTTCGGTCACCCGAACAGGCAGGCGCTTGCCGCGCAACTCGCCGAAAAGGCGGCTGCCCGGGCGCGACAGTTCGGCGGGCACGTAGCCCATCGCGACAGGCGCGCCAACGGTGGGTCCGAAGGCGCCGGAGGTGATCCGGCCCACCGGCTCGCCCCCCTCGTCGTTTGCAAAAAGCGGCGTGTCTTCGCGCATCGGCGCACGGCCCTCGGGGGACAGCCCCACGCGCAGCCGCGCCGTGCCCTCCTCCAGCTCCGAAAGGATCCGGTCGGCGCCGGGAAAGCCGCCCTCGCGGGCCCCACCTCTGCGGCGGGCCTTCTGGATCGCCCAGGCAAGCCCCGCCTCGACTGGGCTGGTGTCCGTGTCGATGTCGTGTCCGTACAGGCACAGCCCGCCCTCCAGCCGCAGGCTGTCGCGGGCGCCGAGGCCGATGGGCTCCACCGCTTCATGCGCCAGAAGGTGCCGCGCCAGCGCCTCGGCATGGGTGGCATGCACGGATATCTCGTAGCCGTCCTCGCCGGTATAGCCCGATCGCGACACCCACAACTCCCCGAAATCCGAATTGAAGATGCCGGTATCTAGGAATTTCATGATGTCGCAGCCGGGTGCCACAGGCTCCAGCACCTCCTCGGCCGCCGGACCCTGCAGCGCCAGAAGCGCACGGTCACGCTGCTCGGCCACCTCGATGCCCTCGAGCCCCGCCTTCATATGGGCGATATCGGCCTCCTTGCAGGCGGCATTGACCACCACCAGCATGTGATCGCCCCGGTTGGTCATCATCAGGTCGTCGAGGATGCCGCCCGAGGAATCAGTAAAAAACCCGTAGCGCTGGCGCTTTTCGCCGAGGCCCAGCAGGCTGACTGGCACCAGCGTCTCCATAGCCTGGGCCACGGGGGCATAGCCGCCCTCGTGCCGCAGGATCACCTGGCCCATGTGGCTAACATCGAAAAGCCCCGCCTTGCCGCGCGTGTGCTGATGCTCCTTCATCACGCCCAGCTTGAATTGCACCGGCATCTCGTAGCCTGCGAAGGGCACCATTTTGGCCCCCAGCTCGACATGCAGGGCGTGAAGCGGCGTCTTGCGCAACTCGCTCATCCCGCGAACCTCCCGTTCGTCAAGGCCGGGTCACATGTGGGATTGCGTCCGGCACCGTTTCGGCCCGCGTCTGACGCGTGCCCTTTCGATGCCCCCTCTGTCCTTTCGCCTGAGATCGCTATCCCTTCGGCGCCCCGGCCTTACTGCCGGGATCTCTCCAGAGTTCATGTCAGATGCGGAACGGTCCCTGTCGCCTGAGAGTTTCCGGGGCGGTTGCTCCTTCGGCACCGGCTGAGCCGGTTCTCCCGTTCCGATCGCGGTGGACGATAGTATACCGCCCGAGTCGTTTCAAGCCCTCTCGTGGCAGGCCTTGGGCTGAAAGAGTTCCACAAGCCCGTGATTTCCGCAGACCAGCGCATCGAGGGTGATCCCGTCGAGATGCGCGTAGAACGCCTCGGCCGCATCGGCAATGGCGAGGCGCAGTCGGCAAACCTCGACCAGCGGGCAGGTATTGTCGACGTCGGCGAAGCATTCCGCCAGCGGTGTCTGCGCCTCGAGATGCCGGAAGACGCTGCCGATTTCGATCTGGTTCATCGGCCGGGCCAGCGCCAGCCCGCCCGAGCGGCCCCGCTGCGTGTGCAGATACCCAAGCTGTGCCAGCCGGTTGATGACCTGTGCCAGATGACTTTCCGAGGTGTTGCAGCGTTCGGCGATCTCGGTCTTCGTGACCAGCCGGTCGTCATGCACGCCGCAGAACATCAGGATCCGCAGGGCGATATTGGTTCGCTTGGTTATCCTCATGAAGCCTTGGCACCCCTTGCTTGAATAGCGTCCAGTTTGCAGGCAGAAACGGGGGCGAACCATGATGCAGATCAAGCTTTGCCGCCAGAGGGAGCTATGAAAAACGCCTATTTCTTCGGCTACGGAAGCCTCGTCAACCGCGACACCCACCATTTCGAGGGGGTCGAGACGGCGCGGCTGACGGGCTGGCGGCGGGTCTGGCGACACACGCTTCTGCGGCCCGTGGCCTATCTGACGGTAGTGCCGGACGAGGCTTGCGAGATCGACGGGCTGATCGCGGCGGTGCCCGATCACGACTGGGCCGCGCTCGACGAACGCGAGCGTGCCTATGATCGGATCGCCGCCCGGCATCAGGTGATCCACGCGCTGGCCCACGCCCCCGACATCGCCGTCTATTCCATCCCCCATGACAAGCACGGCACGCCAACCGAGACCTGCCCGGTGCTGCTGAGCTATATCGACGTGGTGGTGCAGGGCTATCTGCGCGAATTCGGCGAGGATGGCGTGCGGCGGTTCTTCGACACGACCGACGGCTGGGACGCGCCCGTGCTCGACGACCGTGCCGCCCCGGTCTATCCCCGTCACCGGGTGCTGGGCGCGGATGAACGTGCCTTCGTCGACGACCAGCTCGCCGCGCGCGAGGTCCGCATCATACGCCGCTGATCGCTTCGACGCTGGACCGCGCGACGCGCCGCCCCATCTTGGGTAGGGAAAGGACGTGTCATGTTCAGTCTGACGAAAGTCTCGGCGCCGGTGCTGAAACTGCTGCGCTACAGCCGCAGGCTCTGGGTACGGGTGTCGCTGATGGCGTTTCTGGCGCTTGCGGCCTCGGGCGGAGCCATGCTGTTCGAGGATTTTATCCCCGAAGCCCTGCGCCAGCGTTTCTCTCCCGAGGCGGTGCTGCCGGTCCTGTCGATTCTGGCAACCGGTATGCTGGCCGTCAGCACCTTTTCACTGAACGTGATGGTGACGGCGCATCACGCCGCAGCCTCGCAGGCCACGCCCCGGGCACACCGCATCCTTCTGGCCGATCCCATCACCCAGACCGTTCTGGCCACCTTCATCGGCGCCTTCGTCTATGCCCTGAGCGCAATTATCCTGTTCCGCGCGAACCTCTATGCCGAGGGATCGGCTGTGATGGTGATGGCGGTGACGGTGCTGGTCGTGGTGCTGGTGATCCTGGCGATGTTGCGATGGATCGACCATCTAAGCAATCTGGGCAGCATGGACGCCACTTTGCGCGCCACCGAGGCCGAAACCCGGTCGAGCCTGATGCAGACGCGACGCGCGCCCGCGCTGACCGCCACGACAATGACGGCCGACACAGTGATCGCCGATCATGCCCGCCCGGTGCCGGCGCCGCGTTCGGGCTATCTGCAGGTCATCAGCCTGCCGCGTATCGCCACGGCACTGCCGGGCCCGCAAGCGCAGGTCTGGCTGCATGAACGGCCCGGCCATTTCATTCTCAAGGGCCAGCCGATCGGCTATGCCGCGGGCCTCGACGACGCACAGATCATAGGGGTTCAAAAGGGGCTGATTATCGGCGAATTCCGCACCTTCGAGCAGGACGCCACTTTCGGCCTTCTGGTTCTGGCCGAGATCGCCTCGCGCGCACTCTCGCCCGGGATCAACGACCCCGGCACCGCCATCGACGTGATCGCCACGCAGGAAAAGCTTCTCTGGGAATGGGCCCGCACGGAACGCGGCGACGCCCCGCCCTCCTATCCGCAAATCTTCCTGCCCGAAATCAAGCCCGAGAACCTGATCGAAAGCGCTTATGCCAGCATCGCGCGTGACGGGGCGGGGATGCTGGAAGTCCAACGCCGCCTGCTGCATGCGCTGCATGCGCTGCAGGATGCGCCCGAGGCGCGCCTTGCGCAGGCGGCCCGCGCCATGGCCGACCGGGCGCGCGACTATTCAGAAAGCGCCCTGGTCCTGAAGACCGAGAAGACCCGGATGCGCCGGGCCCACGACAAGGGACGGCGGGTTACTCCTTCGCCCTGATCCGCTGCAACAGCGGCAGCAACCGGCCCATGTCGGGCCCGTGAGCCTGCCCGGTCAGCGCCTTCCTGAGCGGCATGAAGAGCGCCCTGCCCTTGCGGCCCGTGGCATTTTTCACTTCCGCCGTCCAGCGATTCCAGCTGTCGTCGTCATAGGGTCCCTCGGGCAGCAGCGCCATCGCATCTGCCACGAAGTCCCGGTCCTCGTCGTCGATGTCCGGTTCCGCCCCGTCGCGGCACATCCGCCACCAGCTTTCCAGATCTTTGAGCGTGGTGATGTTCTCGCGCGTCACTTCCCAGAAGCGCGGGGCCTGATCGTCAGGCACACCCAACGCGGCGATCTCGCCCGCCACGTCCGAGAAGGGCCGTGCGTGCAGGATTCGCGCGGTCAGCGGGAAAAGATCGTGCATATCGAACTTGGTGGGCGCCGAACCGAACCGAGCGATGTCGAACCCCTCGATCAGTTCGGTCATTTCCGAGCGCAACTCCACCGGGTCGGCCGAACCCAGCCGCGCCATCAGCGACAGTAGCGCCATCGGCTCCACCCCGTGCGCGCGCAGATCGCGCAGGGCCAGGGTGCCAAGGCGTTTCGAGAGCGACTCGCCCTGCGGCCCGGTGAGCAGCGAATGGTGGGCGAAGGACGGCACCGTGCCGCCCAGCGCCTCGATGATCTGGATCTGCGTGGCGGTATTGGTCACGTGATCCGAGCCGCGCACCACGTGCGTCACGCCCATTTCGGTGTCGTCCACCACGGAGGCGAGCGTATAGAGAACCAGCCCGTCGCCGCGAATGAGCACCGGGTCCGACACGCTGGCCGCGTCGATGGAAACGGGGCCCAGGATCCCGTCCTCCCACTCGATCCGTTCGTGATCCAGCTTGAAGCGCCACACGCCGTTTCCGCGCTCGGCGCGAAGCCGCTCCTTCTCCTCCTCCGTCAGGCTCAGCGCCGCGCGGTCATAAACCGGCGGGCGGCCCATGTTCAGCTGTTTCTTGCGCTTGAGGTCCAGTTCGGTGGGCGTCTCGAACGCCTCGTAGAACCGGCCCATCTCGCGCAGCCGGTCGGCGGCGGCGGCGTACCGGTCCAGCCGATGCGACTGCCGTTCGACCCGGTCCCAGGTCAGACCCAGCCATTCCAGATCTTCCTTGATGGCATCGACATACTCCTCTTTCGACCGCTCCGGGTCGGTGTCGTCGATGCGCAGGATGAATGTGCCGCCTGCCTTTCGCGCGATCAGGAAATTCATCAGCGCGGTGCGCAGGTTGCCCACATGCAGATAGCCGGTGGGCGACGGGGCGAAACGGGTGGTGGTCATGGGTCATGCTCCGGGTGATCGCAGGCGGCAATGTCACAGGCGCGCGGAATTGTCCAGTTCAGCCCTGTGTCGGCCAGACGCGGTGCTCATCGTCGATGACGAAGACATGCGCATGCCGGCGGCGGCCGCGATGGGCGCGCAGATGCGGGTGGTCGGGCGGCAGGTCGGTATGGTCGTGTTCGACAATGTTGGGCAGACCCGCCGGCCAGACAAGCCGCGCGGCGATCACACCGGCCAGCGCCAGGGCACCGAGAAGACCCAGCGCCGCGGCCATGCCCAGCGCCTCGCCCGCCCAGCCGGCAAGCGGGTAGGTGACCAGCCAGCAGGCATGGCTGAGCGCGAATTGCGCGGCGAAGACGGCCGGGCGGTCTTCGGCATGGGCCGAGCGCCGCAAGAGGCGCCCCGAGGGGGTGAGGATCGAGGCATAGAACAGGCCGATCAGCGCCCAGACGGCGAGAAAGGCCGGCCATTCCGGCAGGCCTGAAAGCGCCACCCAGATCCCCAGAAGAAGGCAGGTGAGGGCGGCGCCAAACCCGCCCGCCAGCATCACCGGGCGATCCTCCACCCGGCCGAGCAGGCGCGGCAAGGCCAGTGCCGCCGCCATCGAACCCGCCCCGAAGGCCGCCATTGCCAGCGCCAGATCGGCCTCGCTTCCGCCCATCCGGCCGCGCACCAGCACCACGCTATTGACCAGCACGAAAGCCCCTGCCGCGGCGGCCGACAGGTTGAGCGCCAGAAGCCCCCGCAGGCGTGGCGTGGCCAAATAGATGCGCGTCCCCCGGGTGAGCCGCTCACGGAAGGGCCGAGCAGACGCCCCCGGATCGAGCGGCGGTACTGCGGCCAGCCCGATCAGTAGGGCGGAGCCCGCAAAGCCCAGCGCCGTGCCGGCAAAGAGCGCGTTGTAGCCCGTCACTGTCAAAAGAAGCGCCGCCAGAGCCGGGCTGGTGAGATTTTCCAGATCGTAAGCCAGTCGCGAAAGTGACAGTGCACGGGTATACTCGCCCTCGTCCGGCAGCAGGTCTGGCAAGGTCGCCTGATAGGCCGGCGTGAAGGTGGCCGAGGCCGCCTGCAGCAGGAAGATCAACCCGTAGATCTGCCAGACCTCGCTGACGAAGGGCAGGCACAGCGCCACCGCCACTCGCGCCAGATCGGCCCCCACCAGCACTGGCTTGCGCGGCAGACGCTGCACCAGCGCCTGGGCCAACGGGGAGAGGCCGACATAGCAGACCATCTTGATCGTGAGCGCCGTACCCAGCACGACCCCGGCGCGCGCGCCCGCCAGATCATAGGCCAGCAGCCCCAGCGCCACCGTCAGCAGCCCGGTGCCCAAAAGCGCCACCACCTGAGCCGAAAACAGCGCGGCATAGGTCCGGTTGGAGAAAAGCCCGATCATTGGCCGAGTGATAGCCGCTTGTTCAGCGGGGTTCCACCGTCCAGCGGCTGCTCAGATCGGCCAGCCCGGCCCGGATGAGGTCTGCCAGCACCTCCATGTCGATATCGTCGAGTTTGTTCACGTAAAGACAGGAGCGGCCCAGCTTGTGCTTGCCGAGCCGGGCGAGGATGTGACCGTAATCCTGATAGCCGGGCATTATGTAGATCGACAGCGCCGATCTACGCGGGCTGAATCCGGTTGCGAGGAAATCACCCTCTCGCCCGCTGTCATAGACATAGTGATAGCGCCCGTAGCCGACGACCGAGGATCCCCATATCACAGGCTCGAAGCCGGTGACCTCCTGAAAGAAGCCCAGCAGGCGCTCGCCGTCGCGCCGCCGGGGCTCGGGTACCACGGTGGCGAGGAAGGCGCTCTGGTCGGTCATTTCCGGCTGGGTCTTGTTGGCGGCCATCGTTTCTTCCAGCTGACTTGCAATCACATTAACGTGACCTTCTGCGCCCTGTCACGCGACACCGCTATATTTTGGCAAACCAACAAGGAGGATTTCCATGACCGACCGCTTGACCCGCCGCGCAATGCTGACCGCCGCCGCCGCCCTACCTCTGGCCGGCGCCAGCGCCGGTATCGCCCGGGCCAGTGCCCCGATGATGGGGGCCGACATGCCGCAGTACAACCGGTTCAAGCTTGGCGCCTTCGAGGTGACGACGCTTCTGGCTGCCACCATGCCGCGGCCCGACCCGCACTCGATCTTCGGCCTCAACGTCTCGGACGAAGAATTCGCGGAGGTGTCGAAGGCAGCCCGTCTGCCCACCGATCAGGCGCAGTTCTTCTTCACACCGACCGTGGTGAATACCGGAAGCGAGCTGGTGCTTTTCGACACCGGCCTCAACCCAGCCGGCATCACCGAGGCTCTCAAAGCGGCGGGCTATGACCCGGGCCAGGTCGATCTGGTGGTGATCACCCACATGCATGGCGATCACATAGGTGGACTGATGGAGGGCGAAACCCCTACCTTCCCCAATGCCCGCTATGCCACCGGGCGGGTGGAATTCGACGCCTGGGCGGCGATGGAGAACGAGAAGTTCAACAGCAACATGCGCCCGCTGGCCGACAGGACCACGATGATGGAGGACGGCGACAGCGGGTTTTCCGGCCACACCGCCATGGCAGCCTTCGGCCATACGCCGGGGCACATGGTGCACATGCTGGAAAGCGAGGGCCAGTCGCTTGTGATCGCGGCGGATTTCGCGAATCACTATGTCTGGTCGCTCGCGCATCCCGAGTGGCATGTGTCCTTCGACATGGACAAGGACAAGGCCACCGAGACGCGCAAGCGCCTGCTCGGCATGCTGGCCAGCGACGGGGT
>JAUIBJ010000410.1 GCA_030428025.1 Alphaproteobacteria bacterium | reverse complement strand
CGAGATAGGATTTCAGCACCATCACCAGAAGCGCCGGCAGCACCGCAAACCCGGCGATGGAGAGGTAGTCGGCCGCCAGCGCCGACACCTCCGGCTCCTGCCCCAGCGCCAGAAAGAGCGGCTCGGCGAGAAGCATCGGCGGCAGCACCGCCACCCCGAAGATCACCGAGGCCCAGCCGCCCATCCGCGTGACGCGGCGCACCTGGCGCTCCTCGCCCGCCGCCTGCGCCGTGGCCACCATCGGCATCACCGCCCAGGCGAAACCCGAGCCGATGATGAAGAAGACGAAGAACATCGTGCCGCCCAGCACCTCGGCCGCGAGCGCCTCGACCGAATACCAGCCCAGCATCAACGCATCCGTCAGGGTGATGGCGAACTGCGCCACATGGCTGCCAATGAGCGGCAGGCCGAGCCCGAGAATCGCGCGGGCATGCTGGCGGTATGTCAGGTCAAGATGCATGACCGGGCCCTACTGCCGCCGGACGCGCCCGGCAAGGCTTCAGAGCGCGCCGAGAAGAAGCTGCAGGGAAAGGGCGGCAATAAGGCCACCCGCCGCCATTTCGATGAGCGGCACAGCCCGCACAGCGCCCGACCCGGTGGCCAGGCGCATCAGTACGCCTTCGCGCAGGGTGACGGCGGCGACAGCCACGGCAACCGTCACCGTGGCGGTGCCCAGCCCCATGGCGAAGGCGCCGGCGATGCCCACGGCATCCAGCCCGAAGCGCCAGGTCAGGATCAGCAGGAACAGCGCGCCGGTGCAGGGCCGCATCGCCACGGCGCCCACCAGCAGCGCCGCGTCGCGCCAGGTATGAACCTCGGCCGCCTGTTCGGGCGTGGGCCCGTGCGCGTGCCCGCAGGTGGCGCAATCGCCGTCGTGATCGTGGCCATGGTGGGCATGGCCCGCAGGCGCGCGGCGCAGCCGGCGCAGGCCGCGGGCCACGAGCCACAGCCCGACCAGCGCGATCGCGCCATAGCTTGCCGGCGCCATCACCCGATCGGCAAAGCCCGTCAGCGCCGGGCGCGACAGGTCGAGGATCAGCACACCGGCATAGACCAGCGCCACCGCCGTGGCCGCCTGCGCGAGGCTGGACAGGATCGCGAGGCCTGAGAGCCGCAGGAGTGGCACCTGCCGGCCCACCCCATAGCCCCCGATCAGAAGCTTGCCATGCCCCGGCCCCGCCGCGTGGAAAAAGCCATAGGCGAAGGTCACACCCAGAAGGCCCGCCACGGCGCCGGGCTCGCCCGCACGCAGGGCCCGCAGCCCCGCCGCCATCGCGTCCTGCGCCATTCTCTGCCGCTCGGTGGCCCAGGTCGTCACCTCGGCCGCGCCGCCGAAGCCCCAGAGCCAGATGGCCAGCGCCAGAACCGCACCGCCCGCAATCAGGAGCCCGGCGCGCATGTCACCACCAGCGTATCGGCATAGTAGACACCCACCTCGACCTCCTCGAAGAGCATCTCGTCGCCACTGCCGCCCAACGCCTCGACCTTCGCATCCGCCGCCGCCCGGTCGGGGGTGACGATCTCGCCGGTGCAGCCCTCCGGCAACTCCGGCAGCGCGGCGAGGCCGAGCGCGGCATAGTAGGACGGGTCATAGGGCCGGACGGTGAACTCCGTTGGCAGATCGGCGCTCAGGGGCCGGCGGTGCCGGGTCACCAGCCGGCCGTCCTCCAGCCCCACCGAAAGCGCCTCGGGCGGGCCCAGCGGCAACCGCCCGTCGCCCGTCTCGATGAAAAGCGCGCCGTCGAACCCCTCGGGCCAGTCGGTCAGGTCGAAACCCAGAAGGGCGGCACGTTCGTCCTCGGTCAGCACCATGTCGGCATCCGGGTCGAGACCCCGGTCCGACAGGATCAGCAGCGAATAGAGGTCGTCATAGGCCCAGCTTACCACCACCGCCGAAAGGCGCCCGGCCGCGTCCGTCTCGAACCGCAGCCCGACATCGACGAAGACATGCGGATGCGCCCGCGCCACCGGCGCGGCCAGACAGGTCAGCAGGATCAGCACCGCCCTTTTCATGAGGATCGGTCTTAGAAGCCGGGGCCGCGCCTGGCAACGCCCGGCGACGGCCATCGGCAGATCACCGCGCGCTGCGGATGTCGGGATGCAGCGACTTGCCCAGAATGTGATCGGTCTGGTGCAGCACGTGCTGCGCCGTCGACACGATCAGCGGGTCGGGCCCCTTGACCGCCCTGTGATCCTTGCCGGGATAGTCGAGCGTCGACAGGAAATGCTGCATGCAGGCCAGCCGCGCGCGCTTCTTGTCGGTGGACTTGATCACCGTCCAGGGCGCATCGGCGGTGTCGGTGTAGAAGAACATCGCCTCCTTCGCCTCGGTGTAATCCTCCCACTTGTCGAGGCTTTCCTTGTCGATCGGGCTCAGCTTCCACTGTTTCAGCGGGTCGGTGGCGCGCGCCTCGAAACGGCGGCGCTGCTCCTCCTGCGTGACCGAGAACCAGTATTTGTAAAGCCGGATGCCCGAGCGGACCAGCATGCGCTCAAGATCGGGGGTCTGGCGCATGAATTCCAGATACTCCCACGGCTCGCAGAAGCCCATCACCCGTTCCACCCCGGCGCGGTTGTACCAGGAGCGGTCATAGAACACCATTTCGCCCACCGTCGGCAGATGCTCGATATAGCGCTGGAAGAACCACTGGCCCTTTTCCTCCCAAGTGGGCTTATTCAGGGCCACCACCCGGGCGCTGCGCGGGTTCAGGTGCTCGGTGAAGCGCTTGATCGTACCGCCCTTCCCGGCCGCGTCGCGGCCCTCGAAGATCAGGACGAACTTCTGCCCCGATTCCTGGGCCCAGAGTTGCACCTTCAGCAACTCTGCCTGAAGCCTGGCTTTCTGGCGCTCGTAGGACGTGCGGCTGAGCTTGTCCTTGTAGGGGTAATCGCCGGCCTCGAACTCCCGGCGCAAATCGCTGACACGATCACTCTCGATGGCCTTGGCCACGACCTCGGGTTTCGCCGCCCCGTTGGGCTTTTCGGCGGATGATGTCTCTTTCGCGCTTGTCGTCATTGCGTCTCCTCTCCCTCGCTGATGTGACATCATAGCAGAGGGACGCCCGGGCGGCCTTGATCCGAATCAAAAGCGCGGGCGGGTTCAGGCGGCGCTGTGCGCGCGCTGCGGGGCGGGCGCCAGACGGTCGGCCAGAAGCAGCGCCTCGTGCCGCTTGGTCACGTGCCGGGCGGTGGGTCCGTAGCTTGACGGCAGGCTGCGCAGGTCCGGAAACAGTGCCAGCACCTCCTCGCGCGTGCCATCGCCGAAGCCGTCCAGCCCGAGACGGCCTGGATAGAAGCTTTCGCTGTCACAGCCGCTGGAGCCGAGTATCTGATGGGTTTCGAATAGCAGATGGTGATAGCAGACCTGCGCCACCTCCTCGCGGGTGATCGTGTCGCCATTCACAAGCTGACTGGCCGGGCAGAGCACCTCGTCGCGCCCCGTCAGCAGCCCGACCAGCGGATCGCGCACCAGAACCCGATGCATCGGCGACAGGAGCAGATCGCGGTCGGGCACCCCGGGGCCCAGGCAGTTCCGGCGCAGACGGATCGGCAGAAGCGCCTGGCGCCCAGGCACCTCGCGCAGGTCCAGCAGTCGGCGGCCGGCCCAGCGGATTGCCTGTGCGCCGTGATCGCGGGTCAGCACAAGATCGCCCTCCCGCAGGGTCTCCACAGGGCGGGGCCCGTGCGGCGTGTCGATCAGCGTGCCGGCCACGAAACAGGGCGGCTCGTCCACGCCGTTGATGGTGATGGTGACGGTCGAGGTGCCATTGGCCGAGGTGACGGTGAAGACCTCGGTCAGCGTCTCGCCGGTGTCGAGCGCCTGAATCGCGGCGTTGTCATTGTTGGCGGTGTAGGTCCAGTTGCCGTCCTCGTCGATGACCAGTTCCGAGCCATAGCTGCCGGTGATCGTCTCGGCCGTCCAGGCCCCGGCATCGTTGCCAAAGAGATAGTCGATATCGCCGCTGGTGCTGAGGATACCACCGCTGTCGTTGTCCTCGGTGACCGAGCCGGTATCTGGAACTGGAATGGCCATCAGCCGCGCTCCCTGCCCTTCCGATCGACAAAGAAGCTGCGGACCCTGTCCGTGCCGCGGGCCGAGGCGTCGCCTCTCACGACCTTGAACACCTTGCCCCGTTCGTCGAGACGGGCGAAATAGAACGGCCCCTCGGGCGGGTTGCGGGCGATGTGCCGGGCCACCATGCGACC
>JAUIBJ010000409.1 GCA_030428025.1 Alphaproteobacteria bacterium | reverse complement strand
TGGTGCTCGTGCTGGCGGCGCTGGTCGTGGGCATGCTGCTTCTGCTGCCGGGCGAACGGATCGCAAAGATCGCTGCCGAGCAGATTTCCGCCCTCACCGGCCGCGAGGTGACGATGCAGGGCGACACCGCTGTGAGCCTCTATCCCGTCCTGGGCGTCAGTACGGGGGCCGTGACCGTGGCCAATGCCGAGTGGGGCGAGGGCGGGCCGATGTTTCAGGCCACAAGCCTCAAGATCGGGGTGGAACCGCAGGCGCTCTGGGGCGGGGAGATTCGCATCACCGGGCTGGAGGCCAAGGGCCCTGTGATCAATCTGGAACGTGCCGCCGACGGGCGGGTCAACTGGGAGTTGGGGGTGGAGAACGTGGCGCCCTCGGGCCAGGCGGCGAGCGGGGCCGAGCCCGCGCGCTCGGAACGGCTGGCGCTGACGCTCGACCGGGCGTTGGTGACCAACGCGAGCTTCTTGTACACCGATCACGCCACCGGCGAACGGACCGAACTCACCGGCATGGATTTCGATCTGCGCTGGCCGGAATACGAGGGCAGGGCGAGCTTCGAGGCAACGCTGCGCCCCGGCCCGGAACCAGTGCAGGTGAGCGGGCATCTCGACCGGGTTGGCGATTTCATCGACGGTGCGGTGAGCGATGTTTCGGCGAAGGTCAGCACCAAGGGGGGCAGCCTTGCCTTCATCGGTCAGGCCAGCGCGGCGCCGCAGGTCAAGGGCCGGCTGAGTGCGAGCTCCGGCAACACGGCCCAGCTTCTGGCGGCGCTGGGGCTGGGCGCGGTGGACATTCCCGCCGGGCTGGGCCGGTCTGTCGAGGCCGAGACGCTCTTGACCTTCGACACCGACCAGCGCCTGTCCCTGCGCGACACTGTCCTGCAGCTTGACGGCAACCGGATCACGGGCGCGGTGGATGTGGCTCTGGGCGGGAAGAAGCCGGTGGTCACCGCGCAGATCCATGCCGGCGCGCTCGATCTGACGCGGCTGGGCGGAGAGGGGGCGGACGCCACCCAAGGCAGCAGCGCCCCTGCGGCGGCGGAGGGCTGGTCGACCGAGCCGATCGACGCATCACTGCTGGCGCTGGCCGATGGCAAGGTGGCGCTGACTGCCGACAGTGTCGATCTGGGTGACCTGAAGATCGGCAAGACACGCAGCATGCTGTCGCTCGATGCCTCGCGCCTTGTCTTCGACCTGCGCGAGGTGCGGGCCTATGACGCGCTGATCACCGGGAATTTCGTCATGAACAACCGCTCGGGCCTGTCGGTGGGGGGCGACCTGACGGCGGCGGGGCTCGACATGGAACGTTTCCTGACCGATGCCGCCGGGATCACCCGGTTCGCCGCCACCGGCGAGGCGAACATCAGCTTTCTGGGCGTGGGCCAGTCGCAGAAGGCGATCATGGAAAGCCTGAGCGGCAAGGGCGCGGTCAAGACCGGGCGCGGCGTTATCAGCGGCATCGACCTCGACAAGCTGATGCGCTCGGGGCAGGCCACGGGCGGCACCACGATCTTCGACGAGATGGGCGCGACCTTCACCATCGAGGACGGCAGGCTCAGGAACGACGACCTGCTGCTGGTGCTGCCGCTGGCGAGGGCGGAAGGCGAAGGCGTGATCGACCTTGGTGCGCGCGGCATCGACTATCTTTTCACGCCGATCCTTCTGGAAGGGGAAAACCGCAAAGGGTTGGCTATTCCGGTGCGCATTCGCGGTCCCTGGGCCGATCCGCGCATCATTCCGGATCTGGAAAAGGCCATCGACCTCAACTTCGCCGAAGAGAAGGAAGAGTTGAAGACCAAGGCCGAGGAGGAAATCCGACGCGCGGTGGAGAAGGAACTGGGCGTCGAGGTACAGGAAGGCCAGTCGGTCGAGGACGCGCTGGAGGACAAGCTGAAGCAGGAAGTGGAGAAAGAGCTTCTGAAGCTCTTTGAATGAGACTGTGCCGCTGATGAGCCTCTCCGCCGCCGACCCCGCATTCGTGGACCTCCTGAAACGGGCTTTGCCCGCAGCCGCCTTTCGCGACCCCGCGCCGCATTATTTCGAAGAGCCGCGAGGGAGTTGGCAGGGGCAGGCGGGCGTTATCGTGGCACCGGAGCGCGTGGAGGAGGTGGCGGAAGCCGTGCGGCTGGCGGCCCGGGCGCGGGTGCCGGTGGTTCCCTACGGCGGCGGTACCGGGCTGGTGGGCGGTCAGATCATGCAAGAGGGGCCGGCGCCGATGCTGCTGAGCCTCGAGAGGATGCGGCGCATTCGCGGGATCTGGCCCGAGGAGGACGTGATGGAGGTGGAGGCCGGGGCGATCCTGGCCGATATTCACGCGGCGGCCGAGGCGGAAGACCGGCTCTTTCCGCTCACCATCGCGTCCAAGGGCAGCGCAAGGATCGGCGGGATGCTGGCCACCAATGCGGGCGGGGTGAACGTGCTGCGATATGGCAACGCCCGCGACCTGTGCCTTGGGCTCGAGGCGGTTTTGCCCGACGGGCAGATCTGGCACGGCCTGCGGCGCCTCAGGAAGGACAACCTGGGCTATGACCTGCGCGACCTGCTGATCGGGGCCGAGGGCACGCTAGGGGTGATCACGGCGGCGATGCTGAAGCTGCACCCGCGGCCCGCGGGCGAGGGCACTGCCCTTCTGGCCGTGCCGGGCCCGGCCGCGGCGCTGTCGCTGCTGACGCTGGCGCGGGCGCATCTGGCCGAAGGGGTCTCGGCCTTCGAATTGATGCACAGGGCGGGGCTGGATTTCCTGACCGAGACGATGCCGGATGTGCGCCAGCCCTTTTCCGAACCGCCGGAGTGGCTGGTGCTGATCGACATCGGTCTGGCGAAGGGGCTGGACCCCGCAGGGGCGCTGGAGGCGCTCTTTTCCGAAGCGTTCGAGGCCGGGCTGGTGAGCGACGGCATGGTGGCGCAGTCGGAAGCGCAGCGCGAAGAGTTCTGGAACCTGCGCGAGACGATTCCCGAGGCGAACCGGCGCATCGGGGCGGTCAGTTCGCACGACATCTCGGTGCCGCTGGGGGCGCTGCCGGAGTTCATTGCGCGGGGCAACGACGCGATTGCCGCGCTGG
Source organism: Alphaproteobacteria bacterium (assembly GCA_030428025.1). Taxonomy (GTDB): domain Bacteria; phylum Pseudomonadota; class Alphaproteobacteria; order Rhodobacterales; family Rhodobacteraceae; genus Roseovarius. The sequence goes on along the minus strand of JAUIBJ010000409.1, from coordinate 1,153 downwards.
GTCCGTTCCGGGTGAACTGTTTCGGCCATGTGGGCGACGGCAACCTGCATTACAACGTCTTCCCGCCCCGGGGGGAGCCCCGGGAGGCCTTTGCCGGCCAGCGGGATGCAATCAAGCGTGCGGTGCACGATCTGGTGCACGGGCTGGGCGGATCGGTCAGCGCCGAACACGGCGTCGGTCGGCTGAAGGTCGAGGATCTGGAGCGTTATGGAGATCCGGCGAAGCTGTCGGCGATGCGGGCGATCAAGCGGGCGCTGGACCCGGCAGGGATCATGAACCCGGGGGCCGTTCTGCGGGCCGGGTAGGGGGCGCTGTACCCCACGTCGAAATCAGAAGATTTCAACGCTTCCCCCGAAACACTCAAAATCCCACGGTCAGACCGGAAGCGACGTCGTCCGTTTGAGCGCCTTCAGCGAAAAGCTTGACTGGACCGCTCGGACGACGTCGCTGCGCAGCAGGGCGTGGGTCATGAAGTGCTCGTAGCTTTCCACGTCGGCGGTGTGGATCTTGAGCATGTAGTCGGCGGTGCCTGTGATGGCGTGGCATTCGAGGATTTCGGGATGCTGGCCGACGAGGCGTGAGAAGGCGGCGAGCGAAGCCTCGGAATGGTCCTGCAGCGAGACGGTGGCGAAGACGCAGAGCTTGGCGCCGATTTTCGCGGGATCAAGCAGGGCCACGCGGGCGGTGATGATGCCGGCGGACTCGAACTCCTGCAATTTGCGCCAGAGGGTGCTTTGGGCCATGCCGACACGTTCGGCCAGCGTGGCGAGAGAGGCGGCACTGTCTTGCTGGATTTCCCGCAAAACAGCTTTCTCGTGATCAGAAAATTTCATAAAACCCAGATTAGCGGATGAGATTTCCGAAATCTATCGAAACCGGGGGGAATTCGGAAAATCTCGCCAGTCGGGACGGGATAGGATCGGCGGAAAGGAGAGAGATCATGACCAAGCATGCGGCCTATCGTTCGAAGACGCCCGATGCCGGGGGGCTCTACGACTATTCACCCGAGGAAGACGCTGTCTGGGGCGAGCTGTTCGAACGGCAGATGGGCTATCTGCAGGGCAAGGCGACGCCCGAGTATTTCGAGGGGGTCGAGCTTCTGCGTCTTGCGCCCGACACGGTGCCGCAGGTCAGGGACATCGACGCGCGGCTG
>JAUIBJ010000408.1 GCA_030428025.1 Alphaproteobacteria bacterium | reverse complement strand
CGCAGCTCCTCGGGGCTGAAATCGTCCACCCGGATCACTTCGGCGATCTTCGCCTGCATGTCTTCGATGCGTTCGGTTTCGTCCTTGGTCAGGTGTCCACCCGCGCGCGCCGCCTCGACTGTCAGATCGGCCTCGCGCAGACGTTTCATCAGGGGGGCGTTTGCGGTCACCGAGGTGAAGGCGTCATTCAGATGCCGTATCCCGTCGCGCGTGCATCCGCCATGGTAGGCGCCGGTGATCCGGTCGCGTGTCGCGCCGGGTTCGGATAGAAGATCGGCGCAGGTTGCCGTCAGCTCATCCGACGGCCCCCGGCTGTGGCGGCGGGGCAGGATCAGGAGGCGCAGAAACCATGCAGCCCAGCGGGCGGGCAGGTTTGCCAGCACCGCATCCAGGCTGTCGCCGATCCGGCAGAACGCGGTTTCGGCCGCGAAATCCAGAAGCGGACGGTCCTCGGGCCGCGCTCCCTCATCCTCCCACCGCTTGACGGTGGCTGAAAGGATATAAAGCTCGGACAGCACGTCGCCGAGGCGGCCCGACAGCATCTCGCGCCGTTTCAGCGCGCCGCCGAGCGTAAGGAAGGCGAAATCGGCGGTCAGCGCGAAGGCGGCGGCCCAGCGGGACATGCCCTGATAGATGGGCTTCGCCGTACCGTCCGGCGCAGGGGCGAAGGCGCCGCCGGTCCAAGCCTTTACCCAGGCGCGGCCGAGCGTCCGGATGGTGTGGCCGACATGTGCCCAGAACGCGCGGTCGAACCGGTCGAGCGAGGTCGCCTCATCCTTCTCGGCCAGCGCGTTCATCTCGTCCAGCAGATGCGGATGGGCGCGGATCGCGCCTTGGCCGAAGATGATCAGGCTGCGGGTCAGGATGTTCGCGCCCTCGACCGTGATGCCGATGGGCAGGGCCTTGTAGAGGGAGGACAGATAGTTGCGCGGGCCGTCGATGACCGCCTTGCCCGAATGGATATCCATGGCGTCGGTGACCGCCGCGCGCATCCGGTAGGTGCCATGCGCCTTCATGATGCCCGAGATCACGGCAAGCCTGCGGTCGCCATCGAGCCCCGCGCAGGTCAGGTGCCGCGCGGCGTCCAGCGCATAGGCCCCCGAGGCAAGCCGGCCAAGCCCTTCCTGCACGCCGCCGAATTTCGCGATCGGGATGCCGAATTGTTCGCGGATGCGGGCATAGGCGCCGGTCGTATGGGCGGAAAGCGAGGCCGCGGCGCAGGCGAGCGATGGCAGCGAAATGCCGCGCCCGGCGGCTAGCGCGCTCATCAGCATCATCCAGCCGCGCCCGGCATAGTCCGGCCCGCCGATGATATGGTCGAGCGGGATGAACACGTCCCGTCCTTTTGTCGGACCGTTCTGGAACATCTGCCCCGCCGGAATGTGGCGGCGGCCGGTTTCCACGCCTTTCAGGTCCGTCGGCACCAGCGCGCAGGTGATGCCAAGCTCGGCCCCCCCGCCCAGAAGCCCTTCGGGGTCCTGCATCTTGAAGGCCAGACCCAGTACGGTGCAGACTGGCGCCAGTGTGATGTAGCGCTTGGACCAGTTCAGCCGAAGACCCAGCACCTCCTTCCCCTGCCAGTCACCCTTGCAGACGACACCGGTATCCTCCATCGCCGCCGCGTCCGACCCCGCCGCCTCGCTCGTCAGGCCGAAGGCGGGCAGGTCGCGCCCATCGGCGAGGCGCGGCAGCCAGTGGTCCTTCTGCGCGTCGGTGCCGAACTGCAAAAGCAATTCACCGGGACCGAGCGAGTTGGGTACCATCACCGTCACCGCCGCAACGAGCGACCGGGTCGAGATGAAACGCACTACCTCGGAATGCGCGAAAGCGGAAAAGCCAAGGCCGCCGTAGCGTTCGGGAATGATCATACCGAAAAAGCCGTGCTTGCGCATATGCGCCCAAGCGGCGTCGGGCAGCGCGGCGGTCTGCTGGTTCACCTCCCACTCGTCGATCATGTCGCAAAGTTCTGTGCAGGGACCGTCGAGGAAAGCCTGTTCCGCCGCAGTCAGGCGCGGGGCGGGAATATCGCGCAACTTCTGCCAGTCGGGATCACCGGTGAACAGTTCCGCCTCCCACCAGACATCCCCGGCTTTCAGCGCCTCTTCCTCGGTTGCCGACAGTGTGGGCAGCGCGCCCCTTGCCCAACCGTGGATCGGTCGGGTAATGCGGTCGCGCCGGAATGTCCTGAAGCTCATGGGTCCTCCGTGGGACAAACGCCGAGACCCAGCTGCGGGTTCCAGTGGCCGTGCGTCAGGCGCTCATGCAGATCGGTTCTGCCGTTCTTCTGCGGCCTTTCGCAGCAACTCATCGGCCGAAACTTCCTCGGCCAGAGATTGTTCGAGCAAGGCAGTGCAATTTTCGCGGCCCAGTTCCTTCGACCAGGTCACGAGTGCCCGATATCGAGCGATCTCATGCGCGGCCACGCTCCTTGCTACCGCCAAAATAGCCGTTTCTCTGGTCGTATCATCGGCGACATCCTCGATCGCCCCCTGACCTTCGGCCAGCACTGCCCCGATTGCGGCTGGCGGACCGTCTTTGATCTCTTCGCCGATTATCTCGAATATTTCCCTAAGCCGGCCGATCTGCTCGCCCGTTCGGTCGAGGCAGATCAACAGAACCTGCTTCAGCGGTCCCGTCCCGATTTGATCGATCCAGCGGGGAATCTCCTCCGCCACCTGGGTTTCGGTGCGGTGGGCGGCCAGAAGCCAGTTCAAGAACAGGCGCTCTAGCGGACCTTCAGATGTCTTGGCTACCGTCATCTGGGCTATCCAGTCAGTAATTGGCGGGCGGGTCGCTCGCGGGGAAGGATTCGTCAGACTCCTCGTCTGTCTTGTCCCACTTTTCGGGTGGTTCCTTCATGGCACCGGGGCCGGCGGGCCGAACGTAATCCGAGTCCTTTTTGCGATCTTCCGATTTGTTGGGCTCGCTGTCGTGGCGGGATTTGTTCTTGTCACTCATCTGGCATTTTCCTCGGCTGTCGCGCAGCACTAAGGAGCGAACAATAAAGTTTCGCAAATGTTCCGCCACCAAACCGGTTTTGCGCCGCAGCGCTTGTCAAAGCGTGTCGTCAGCCTCCGGCTTGCCGGGAACCTGCCGGTCGAGGATCGTCTTGATCTCCTCCACCAACGCTTCCTGGTTGGGGTCCGACACATTGCGACCGGGACCGGCGAGGTGGGTCAGAACCTGCCTCAGCCAAGCCTTGCGGTCGCCTGCCGAATAGCCCTCATCAGCAAGGATGTCGAATATCTCGTTCCGGGTGATCCGGTCACCTTGACCCGGCGCGCGAAGCGTAGGCTTGCCTCCACTTGTCGTCATTTCTGCCTCCTTTCACTATCGCAGGGTGTAAAGTACCGCGACGCCGCCGATATAGGCGGCAAGGACGACGAAGGAATCGAGCCCTATACCAGCTACATCCCGGTCGCGGCGTTCTATCAGCCCGACGAGATAGATCGCGGTGACAACGATGCCCATGAGACCCGCGACGATGGCGAAGGGGCCGGGCTGGTTCAGGATTGGCCCGCCGGGATAGAGAAGATCGGCGATGAAGATCACGCCGATATCGAACAGGTTGGTGCCGAAGATGTCCGACACCGCCATCACATAGCGCCCAAGCCGTACGGCGGCCAGGACCGTGCTGATCTCGGGCAGCGAGGTCGAGACGGCGGTGAACACCGCGCCGAAGAAGCTGTCACCCAGACCCGACCGTTCGGCCAGCCGTTCGCCGGTCATCGACAGGACATAACCCGCGCCAAGGATCACGATGGCGGCGGCGAAGGTGGACAGGGCCAGCCGCAGCGTGCCGGACGTGCTTGCCGGGTCCTCCTGTCCGATCTTGGGCGAGGGTGGTTCACCAACCACCTTCCAGGATGGCCGCCCTTCCGCCCGGGCGACGATCCGCAGAGAAAAGATGAAGACGGCAGCGATGGCCCAGGTCCAGGCCCCGGCCCCGGCAAAGCCGACATCGCCCGACGCGATGCCGATCACAGTGAGGGCGATCAACAGGATGCCTAGCACTCCCTGCAACAGCGTGATCGGATCGGGAACCGCATAAGTCAGCGCGCCGCGTCGGATCGCGGCATCGGCCAGCGCCAGCACGGTCACCTGCATGGTGAAACCGCCCAGCAGATTGTTGACCGACAGCTCGGCATTGCCATTCAAGGCGGCTGAGCCGCTGACGGCGATTTCCGGCAGCGAGGTGATGCCACCCAGCAGC
>JAUIBJ010000407.1 GCA_030428025.1 Alphaproteobacteria bacterium | reverse complement strand
GGTTGCTCCCTATCGGCGCATGGTTGTCGACCGCTTATGGCTCCATCAGGGCCATCAGAACCTGCGATGGCTGGAGACTGTCACGGTTCTGCTTGATCTCCTCGAAGGCGGCGCCCGTCGCCTCGAGGGTTTCGGCGATGTCCGCTTCGGTCATCGCTGCATTGATGAACATGTTGTGGTAGGGGGAGAGGTAGACGCCCCGCTTCATCGCGGCGGTGCAGAAGGCGTAGCCGAAACGGAAGTCGGGGTCGTCATCGAAGAGTACCATCGGCAGGGTCTCGGGGCCGGTGTGGCGTAGGCCGAAGCCGAAGTCCTTTGCCTGCTCTACGAGACCATTCCGGAAAAGGGTACCAATCTTCTGTATCTGTTCGAGATAACCGGTCTCGCGGATGATCCGCGCGGTCTCGAGGGCTGCGGCCATCGGCACGGCGGAGAACCAGTAGGAGCCGGTGACGAAGATCTTGGACGCCGCCTCGCGAGCCCTGTCGTTGCCGAGCAGGGCCGAGATCGGCTGGCCGTTGCCCAGCACCTTGCCCCAGGCCGAGAGGTCGGGGCGGACGCCGATGGTTTCCCATGAGCAGTCTCGGGCAATCCGGAACCCGGCGCGCACGTCGTCTACAACGAGGAGCGCGTCATGTTCGTCCGCCAATCTCCGGGCGGTGCGGGCGTACTTGGCGTCGGGCAGGGTCTGATCGATGAAGGTGTCGTGCCGGAAGGGCGTGGCGAAGATGCCGGCGAGGTCGTGGCCCGCCTGTTTCACCGCGTCGGTCAGCGCCTGCGGGTCGTTGTAGTCGAAATAGATGAGATGGGCGCGGTCCTCGGCTACCACGCCGCCGGGGCGCGGCGTACTCCAGGGGAGAGAGCCGTGGTAGGCGTTGGTTGCGACCAACACCTTGCGTTTGTCGCGATAGGCCCGGGTGATCATCAGCGCCATGGTCGTGGCGTCCGAGCCGTTTTTGCAGAACATCGCCCAGTCAGCGTGCGAGACCATCCCGACCATGGCCTCGGCGAGATCGACGATCAGTGGCGAGGGGCCCGTCGAGGTGTCGATCTGTGCCTGCTGGCGCCGGATCGCTGCCATGATCTCGGGGTGCTGGTAGCCTAACAGGTTCGGCCCATAAGCGCACATGAAGTCGATATAGGTGTTGCCGTCGGCATCGGTGATCCGCGTACCCTCGGCCTTGGTGAAGAACTGCGGGAAACCCTCGGGCATGAGAAAGGTTGACTGGTGGCCGTACATGCCGCCGGGAATGACGCGCACCGCACGCTCGCGCAGGGCGCGGTCCTTGGCATTGCTTCGCATGACAGCTCCAAAGTTTCTGAATTAGTTTTAGTTATTTCGAGCCTAGAGAGGGCAATCTCATGCTGCAACTGAAAACTTTCAGACTCTGCTATCGATCCCGGTTTCCGCTGGGAATTTAGCACTTTTTGGCACAGATAAACGCCACGATCAGCGAGGCCCGCACCGTGGTCAGGCAGAGGTCGGGGCGAGTTGTGCTGCCTGAAGTTAGTTCAAGATTATTCAGCTATTTATTGTGCAGTCATGAGATGGCCTCAGCTCTGCGTCGCGAGAAACTCGCGCGCGACGGCTGTCACGCCCGGGGCGTCGAGCCGGTATTTGTCGTAGAGTGCGGCGGGCGGTCCGACCTCGACATAGCAGTCGGGCACGCCGTGTTTCAGGAAGGGCAGGCGGGGCAGGTCCGCGAGCACCTCGGCCACGGCGCTGCCGAGGCCGCCGGTGATGTTGTGTTCCTCAACCGTCATGATCGCCCCGGTCTCGCGCGCCGCGGCTTCGATTTCAGACCGGTCCAACGGGCTGATCGTATGCATGTCGACGACGCGGACCGAAATGCCGTCGGCGGAAAGTGTCTCGGCCGCATCGAGCGCCGCGCGGACCTCGCTGCCGGTGGCGATGAGGGTCAGATCCTTGCCTTCACGCAGGCGGATCGCCTTGCCGATCTCCAGCTCGGGGATGGTGTCGTAGACCTGCGGATCGCGACCCCGGCCGAGGCGAATATACATCGCCCCCGGATGATCCGCGGACTTGCGCAGCAGCGCCCGCAAGTGGTTCGCGTCGGTTGCGCAGATCACCGTCAGGTCGGCCATGACCCGGAGCATCCCGAGATCCTCGAGCGCGTGATGCGAGGAGCCGTAGAAGCCCATCGACATGCCTGAATGCGTCCCGATCACCCGCACCGGCATCTTCGGATAGGCGCAGTCGGTGCGTATCTGCTCGGCGCCCAGAATGGCGGCGAAGCTCGCAAAGGTGGCGACATAAGGGACGAGGCCGCAAGAGGCCATGCCGGCGGCGGCGGTGATCATGTTCTTTTCAGCAATGCCGAAATCGAAGAACCGCCCGGGGTGAACGTTCTTGAAGTCGTTGGTCCGGTTGGCCGAGGCGAGATCGGCGGTGGCCACGACGATCCGTTCGTCGGTCTTTGCCATCTCGGCCAGTTCCTCGCCCAGCACAAAGGCGGGCATGCCTTGTTTCGGCGTGCCGCGCACCGAGCGGTGGTCCTTGAACCTCGTTGCGCCCTCGGTCGTGCCGCGGAAGATCTCCGCCTCGTTCTGCATCTCGGTTGTCATTCTGCGGGCTCCGGTTCGTAGGGCATGAGCCCGGCCTCGAGCTCCTTCATGACGTCGTCATAATCCTCGCCGACGAGGTTCCCGACGTGCCAGTCGAGCGACATTTCCATCCGCTTCACCCCGCGCCCCTTCACCGTGTCGAAAACGATGGCCTGCGGCTTGCCGGTGGTGCCTTCGGGCAGGTTGTCGAGGGCGCCCATTACGGAGGGCAGGTCGTGGCCGTCGACGCGCTGGACGTCCCAGCCGAAGGCGGCGAAGCGTTCGTGGACCGGCTCGATCCCCATGATGTCCTCGGTATGGCCGTCAATGCAGAGGCCGTTGCGATCCAGCAGGATCACCAGGTGGCCGAGCTGAAAATGTCCGGCGGCGATCATTGCTTCCCAGATCTGGCCTTCCGATATCTCGCCGTCGCCCAGCATCACGTAGGTCCGGTAGTCGCGCCCCTGCAGTCGCCCAGCCAGCGCCATGCCGACGCCGACCGAGAGGCCGTGGCCCAGTGAGCCCGACGAAAAGTCGAGGCCGCGGACCTTCTTCATGTCCGGGTGGTCGCCGTAGTTCGACCCGAGCCGGGTGTAGGTGTCGAGTTCTGACGGATCGAAATAGCCCAGGTCTGCGAGAACAGGGTAGAGGCCGATGGCGGCGTGTCCCTTCGACATGACGAAGCGGTCCCGATCGGGCCATTTCGGTTCCGAGGGCTCGATCCGCATCTGGGCGTAGTACAGCGCGGCGAGGATCTCGGCGCAGGAGAAGGTCGATGAGTAATGCCCCGCCCCCGCGATGCGCGTCAGCCTGACGGTTTCGGTGCGGATGAACTTCGCCCGGTCCCCAAGGACCGCGTAGTTCACGTTGGAGCGGTGCGTCATTGGCGCTCTTTCGTACTGTGCTGCGAATTCTCTATTTTGATATATCAAGATATCCACTCAATCAAGCGCCATCGCTGGGTTTGATTGGAAATTTCGTGGAATGGCGCGAATCCGCTACCTGTTGCCGCTATTGTGATATATCAATAGCTGGTCCCAGGTATACGTCTGGACCCGCCTCCCGCGACCCCATGCGGATGGAATGGGTTCTGCGGCAGGGCTGCATGCGGGATGACACAAACTTTCCCGCCCGATGCCACGGGGGGTTGAAACGATTGACTGGCCGCGCGATGCGGTGAACGTTACTTGAACGACGCGGAGAGATGGTGGAGATGGTATGAGTGAGGTGACTGTCGACCCGGAGGCCGAGGACGACGCCCTGCCGCTGTCCGAGATCGTCTATGCGAAGTTGCGGCAATCGCTGATGCGGGCCGAGCTGAAGCCGCATGAGCGGCTCAAGGTCCGCAACCTCGCTCAACAGATGGGAACCTCTGAGACGCCAGTGCGCGAGGCGCTCTTCCAACTCGCGCACGAGGGTGCCATCGAGATCCGGCCGCGCTACTACATCCGCGTCCGCCGCCTGACGCTCGCCGAATACACCGAGGTTCGCGACATTCGCCTGCAACTCGAACCGCTGGCTGCGGAGCGCGCGCTGCCGCATGTGGACGATGCGGTGATCGACGAACTTGCCGCGACCCACGAGGCTTTGGTGGCGGCCGAGGCCAGCGGTGACTGGCAGACGGCGCTGCAGACGAACTTCGACTTTCATTTCG
>JAUIBJ010000406.1 GCA_030428025.1 Alphaproteobacteria bacterium | reverse complement strand
CGGTGCGGAAGGCCGCGGTCGACAGGAGCCCCAGAGACAGCACCCTGTCGGGAAAGCGGCGGGCATAGGCCGGGCCGATCATTCCGCCCAGCGAATGGCCGGCGAAATGGGCTGTCTCGAAGCCGGTCCGCTCGCGCACCCGCTCCAGATCGTTGACCAGTTCGTCGAGGCCGAATGCGCCATCGGGCAGGGGCGAGGTGCCATGGCCGCGGAGGTCGTAGGTGACCACGGTGAAATGCGGCGTCAGCACCGGCAGAGCCTTGGCCCAGGTGTCGCGCGCCGCGCCAATGCCATGTATCAGGAACAGCGGCGGGCCCTCGCCCGCGATGCTGTAGGCGCAGTCGATCGTGTCGGTCATGGCACGTGCTCCCTCAGTCCGGCAATCTGTCCGAAAACAGCTGCCCGCCGGCGCCCCAGTCGCCCTTGTCGATATCGCACAGCACGACCTGGACGCTGTCGCGCGTGCCGCCGGCGGTCTCGACGAAAGCATCCGTCAGTTTCTCGACCAGCGCCCTCTTCTGCTCGGTGCTGCGCCCCTTGAACATCTCCACGCGGATGATCGGCATTTCTTCCCTCCTCTGACCGGTTGCGTCGGCCCGCCGCCCGGGCCGCGCCGTTTATTGCGCCGCCATGCGCGGACTGGCGAAATGCGGCATCACCTCTTCCGCGAAACACTGGATCGTCTCGAGCGTGTCCTGCGCGTCGAGCCCGAAATTCATGTTCACGATCACCCGGTCGATGCCAAGTTCGGCGTATGGCGCAAGCTTGTCGATCAGCTGTTGCGGTGTGCCGATCAGCAGGCTGTCGGCCAGTTCGTCGACAGGCGTGGCGCAGGGCAGCTCTCCGATCATTCCGTGCCGGACGGTGCCCGGGCCGGTATAGACGTTGTCGAACCGGCCGTAATAGCGATGCGCTGCCTCGGTCTTGCGCTGTCGCTCGGCCTCGGTCGCGGCGACATGGCCGACGCGCGACAGGCTGAGCGTCAGGCCGGCCCCGGTCTCGCCCATGTCGGCCTTGGCGCGGTTGAAGGCGTCGACCTGATCGACCAGCAGTTGGTGGTTGCCCGACAGCGGCGTGGTCTGGATGTGAAAGCCCCGCCGGGTGCAGTGATAGATGCCTTCGGGGTTCATCACCGCCATCATCATCGCCACCGGTCGCACTGGGCGCGGCATGATCGTGAGCGGCCCGAACTTGTACCACTGGCCGTCCCAGCTCACCTCCTCCCTGCTCAGCAGCGCCTGTAGAACGTCGAGCGATTCGTCGAACCGCTCGCGCGTTTCCTCCATCGGCACGCCGAGGCGTTCCATCTCGTAGCGGAAGGCGCCGCGGCCCACGCCGAGCATGAGCCTGCCCTCGGTAAGGATATCGGCCACCACCACCTCGCCGGCATAGACCCGCATGTCGTGCAATGGCAGAACGACCACCGAGGTCATGATCCTCACCTGTTTCGTTTCGGCCGCGATTCGGGTGGCGAAGGTCAGCGGCGCCGGCATCATCAGGCAGTTGATCAGGTGGTGTTCGGTCAGCGAGACAGCGTCGAACCCCAGCCTGTCGGCCAGCCGGGCCTGATCCAGCATGTCGGCATAGACCCGGTCACCGCCATAGTTTTTGTCGGGATAATCGGCGGACAATTGCACGCTGAATTTCATGTCACACTCCGGTGTCTGCTGTCGCGAGTATGGCAGATGCAGTTAAGACAAGAAAACGGAATTAAGCTATCCAAAGCATAAAGAAAGTTGCATTATCTGGGCATGAACATCGTGGCCATCCAGACTTTTCTGGCCGTTCACCGGCTGGGCAATCTCAATCGCGCGGCAGCGGATCTGAATGTCACCCAATCGGCGGTCACCGCGCGGCTCGACGCGCTGGAGGGGGCGCTCGGGGCGCGGCTTCTGAACCGGTCGCGGAAGGGCGCGACGCTGACGAAGGCGGGATATGCCTTTCTGGAACAGGCCACGGTGATCGTCCGCATGTGGGAGACCGCCCGCGCGCGTACCGCCTTTCCCGCAGGCGTGACCCGGCTCTTCAGCCTTGTCTGCGATCCGGGGCTCTGGCCGGGAATGGGGCGCGAGATGGTCGAGGACTGGCGCGGCGGCCATCCGGAGACCGCTTTCGAGATATGGGCGGCACTGGCGGCTGACGCGGGCAACTGGTTGGCCAGCGGCTTGAGCGATGCGGCCCTCCTGCCCGAGCCGCTCGCCGGCCCCGGTCTGGCAAGCCGGGTGTTATGCAAGGACCGGCTGGTTCAGGTCGCCACGCAGCCGCGCGCAGCGATGCGCTGGGATCGCGACTATGTCTTTATCGATTACGGGCCCGCCTTTCGAAGCTGGCATGCCGAGGCCTGGGCTGGGGACGAGACCGCGAGGATGGCCTTCTCCAATCCCGACTGGGCGCTGAGCCATCTGTTGACGCATGGCGGATCGGCCTACCTTCCCGAACGCATGGCAGGCCCACTGCTGGACACGGGCCAGTTGTTCAAGGTGGAGGGCGCCGGCAGCTGGGAACGCCGCGTGATCCTGAGCTGGCGCATGGCGGCGGAGGCGCAGTTTCCCTGGCTCGCAGGGCCGCAGGGCGTGCGTTCCGACCCGGATAGCGATAGACTTCCGTCAGCCTGAGCGAACCCACATTTCCGGGAGGAGCGCCATGCGCGCCATGGTTCTGGAACAACCGCATCGCCCGCTGGTCCCGCGCGATCTGCCGATCCCCGAGCCGGGCGCGGGGCAGGTTCTGATCAAGGTCGAGGCCTGTGGCGTCTGCCGCACCGATCTGCATATTGCCGACGGTGAATTGACCGCCCCCAAGCTGCCGCTGGTGCCCGGTCACGAGATCGTTGGGCGCATAGAACGAGCCGGCTCCGGTGTGACCGGGTTCGAGCCCGGGCGCCGCGTGGGCGTGCCCTGGCTGGGCCATGCCTGCGGCACCTGCGCCTATTGCGGCATGGGGCGGGAAAACCTCTGCGACGCACCGCTTTTCACTGGCTACACCTTCGATGGCGGCTATGCCGAGTATTGCCTTGCCCATACCGATTTCACCTTCCCGCTGGACGAAGGCGCCGATCCGGTGGCGTTGGCGCCGCTTCTCTGTGCGGGTCTCATCGGCTATCGCAGCCTGTCGCTCGCCGGCGAGGCGCACACGATCGGGCTTTACGGTTTCGGAGCGGCGGCGCATATCCTTTGTCAGATCGCCACCTTCCAGGGTCGCCGGGTTCTGGCCTTCACCCGTGAGGGCGACAGGGCCGCGCAGGATTTCGCCCTGCGCCTCGGGGCGGTCTGGGCCGGAGACTCCACCGCCGCCCCGCCAGAGCCGCTCGATGCCGCGATCATCTTCGCCCCCGTGGGCGCTCTGGTGCCGCAGGCGCTGAAGGCGGTGCGCAAGGGCGGCAGAGTGGTCTGCGGCGGCATCCATATGAGCGACATCCCCACCTTTCCCTATGCCGATCTGTGGGAGGAGCGAGAGATCCGCTCGGTCGCAAACCTGACCCGCGCCGATGGCGAGGCCTTCTTTCCGCTTGCGCACTCCGCGGGCGTGAAGACGGAAACCGTGCCCTATCCGCTCGAAAAGGCCAACGCCGCCCTCGACGATCTGCGCACGGGCCGGCTTCAGGGTGCGGCGGTGCTGCTTCCATAAACCGCCCCGGCTTCCCATATCCGAAGAACGGTCAATTCAGCAGAAGGTGAAGACCATGATCGAGATAGACCATACCGGCGACCACGGCATTCTGGAAATCCGCATGAAGCCGCCCGTTACTGACAGCGACTATACCGACATCCTCGTCCCGGCCATCGACGCCGCCATCGCCGGGGGCGACCGGGTGCGGCTGCTGGCTCTCGTCGAGGCCGGGATCACCGATTTTACCCTCGGTGCGATGCTGCAGGATGCGCGCACCGGGCTCAAGCACTGGCACGGCTTCGACCGCGCCGCGGTGGTAACGGATAACAAGGCACTGAAAACCGCCGTCAGCGCCTTTTCCGTCTTTCTGCCCTGCCCGGTGGGCAAGTTCGCCATGTCGGAGGTGGAGGAGGCCCGTCGCTGGCTGCGCGAGAGCCTGGGGACCATCCAGCAGGAGGAGATCGGCGACGGCATCCTGCATGTCCGCCTGCGCGGCAAGCTCGACAGCGCAGCCTATGAAAACGACCTCGAGGATCTCAACCGCTACATGGCCCGCCATGACAAGGTGCGCCTGCTGATCGACCTGCGCGACTTCGACGGCTGGCAGGGG
>JAUIBJ010000405.1 GCA_030428025.1 Alphaproteobacteria bacterium | reverse complement strand
CGCTTCAGCGCACCATCCGGAAATCCGGTGCGCTGAAGCGCACCCTACGCGACATGAACAGGAGAACGCCAAGATGGCAGTCCTCGTAGACGAAAACACCAAGGTGATCTGTCAGGGCCTCACCGGCTCTCAGGGCACCTTCCACTCGGAACAGGCCATCGCCTATGGCACGAAGATGGTCGGCGGCGTCACCCCCGGCAAGGGCGGGCAGACGCATCTGGACCTGCCGGTCTTCAACTCGGTGCACGAGGCGATGCAGGAAACCGGCGCCAATGCCAGCGTCATCTACGTCCCCCCGCCCTTCGCCGCCGACTCGATCTTGGAAGCGCTGGATGCGGAGATGCCGCTCATCGTCTGCATCACCGAAGGCATCCCGGTGCTCGACATGATGCGCGTCAAGCGGGCGCTGGAGAACTCGCAATCGGTCCTGATCGGCCCCAACTGCCCCGGCATCATCACGCCGGACGCCTGCAAGATCGGCATCATGCCCGGCCATATCCACAAGCGCGGCTCCTGCGGGGTGGTCTCGCGCTCGGGCACGCTCACCTACGAGGCGGTCAAGCAGACCACCGATGTGGGCCTGGGACAATCCACCTGCGTCGGCATCGGCGGCGACCCGATCAAGGGGACCGAGCATATCGACGTGCTGGAATGGTTCCTTGCGGATGACGAAACGGAATCGATCATCATGATCGGCGAGATCGGCGGCTCGGCCGAGGAGGACGCGGCGCAGTTTCTCAAGGACGAGGCAAAGAAGGGCCGCAAGAAACCCGTGGCAGGTTTCATCGCCGGGCGCACCGCGCCCCCGGGCCGCCGCATGGGCCACGCGGGCGCCATCGTCGCCGGCGGTAAAGGCGGTGCGGATGACAAGATCGAAGCCATGCGCTCCGCCGGCATCGTCGTCAGCGAAAGCCCCGCGGGCCTTGGCGAAGCGGTGCTGGAGGCGATCGGCAAGTAAGCCACCCGGCGACCAGCAGAAAGGGCGCACCCATGGACTTCCAGACATCCGTAAAGACCTGCCTCACGCAGAAATACGCTACCTTTTCCGGCCGCGGCTCGCGGTCGGAATTCTGGTGGTTCATGCTCGCCTATGTGATCGGCATGCTGATCGTGTCGCTGTTGCCGTTCCTGCCGATCATCTACATGCTGGCGCTTTTCGTGCCGGTGCTGGCGGCGGGTTTCCGACGGATGCAGGACACCGGCCGCCCCGGCTGGTACTTCGTGATCCCCTCGGTCTACAACCTGCTGATGCGCCTCTTCGGCGTCGGCCAGGTCGAGATCGACCCCCAGACCGGCATGCCGCTGGACATGCCCTCGGCGGGCGGCATGATGATCAGCGCGGTACTCGGCGTCATCGGCCTCGCGATCGCCATTGTCTTCATCTACTGGCTTACCCGCCCCTCCGATCCCGAACCAAACGCCTATGGCCCGCCGCCCCGGGCCTGAGGCAAACAAGAAAGCGCGAATGAACGGCCATGTTCCACCGGCAGCATATGCAGGACGACCCGGATGACCGGGCTCCTGGCCAGCGTGCACAGCTGTCTCCTGCGGAAATTCGCGGGCTTCCGGGGCCGGTCCGGGCGCCCGGAATTCTGGTGGTTCCTGCTGGCCTTTTCGCTGGGGGCCGCGACCCTGCGCCTGATCGGCATCGCGCTTCTCTATCATCTTTATCTGCTGGCCCTCGCCCTGCCGCTGCTGGCGGCCGGGTGGCGGCGGCTGCAGGACACCGGAAGACCCGGCTGGCTTGTCCTGATCCTTCCCGCCCCGACAGCACTGGCGCTGCCGACCGCCACGCCGGGTCAGGGCCTCGGCGGGCTGGGACTCGTCGCGATGCTGAGCGTCGCCCAGCTTGTGCTGCTCATACTCTACGGCTGGTGGCTCTCGCGCCCCTCGCAACCGGGCGCCAACCGCTATGGCCCACCGCCCGGCCCGGCCGCCCCCGGGGCACTCGCGTGACCCGCCCGCACACCGATCCCGCCGTCGGCCCCCGCACCGCGACGGCCCTCACTGTCCCTGCCGGCCCGCCCATGCCCGGGGCGCATGGCAAACCGCTCATGGGAGACCAAGAATGACGGACCAATCCCCCAACGACCTGTTTCACGCCTCCTCCTTCATGCAAGGGGCCAATGCGGAATATCTCGAACAGCTCTATGCCCGTTACGCGGGCGACCCCAACGCCGTCGACGAGGCCTGGCAGGCCTTTTTCGCGCAGCTGGGAGATGGCGAGATCGACGTCAAGAAAGAGGCCGCTGGCCCCTCCTGGGCACGCAGCGACTGGCCCCCGCAACCCTCCGACGAGCTGACCGGCGCGCTCACCGGCGAATGGCCGCCGGAAATCGAAGCCCGCAGCGCGGCCGAAAAGATCACCGCCAAGGCGCAGGAAAAGGGCGTCGAGGTTTCTGACGAGGCCGTCAAACGTGCGGTGCTCGACAGCGTGCGCGCGCTGATGCTCATCCGTGCCTACCGGATCCGCGGACACCTTGCCGCAACGCTCGACCCGTTGGGCCTGCGCGACCACGGCCACCGCCCCGAACTCGACCCGCGCTCCTACGGCTTCACCGAGGCCGACATGGACCGGCCCATTTTCATCGACAACGTGCTGGGCCTGCAAGTCGCCTCGATCCGCGAGATCGTCGACATCGTCAAACGCACCTATTGCGGCACCTTCGCCCTGCAGTACATGCACATCTCCGACCCCGAACAGGCGGCCTGGCTGAAGGAACGGATCGAGGGCTACGACAAGGAAATCCGCTTTACCCGCGAAGGCCGAAAGGCGATCCTGAACAAGCTGGTCGAGGCGGAAGGCTTCGAAAAGTATCTGCATGTCAAGTACATGGGTACCAAGCGCTTCGGCCTCGACGGCGGCGAGAGCCTGATCCCGGCGATGGAACAGATCATCAAGCGCGGCGGCCAGCTGGGCCTGAAGGAAATCGTCATCGGCATGCCCCACCGCGGCCGCCTTTCAGTGCTCGCCAACGTGATGGGCAAGCCCTACCGAGCCATTTTCAACGAATTCCAGGGCGGCAGCTTCAAGCCCGAGGACGTGGACGGCTCGGGCGACGTGAAATATCACCTCGGCGCCTCGTCGGATCGCGAATTCGACGGCAACTCTGTCCATCTCAGCCTGACCGCCAACCCCTCCCATCTGGAGGCGGTGAACCCGGTGGTTCTTGGCAAGGTCCGCGCCAAGCAGGACCAGTGGAACGACGCCGACCGCACCGCGATCCTGCCGATCCTGCTGCATGGCGACGCGGCCTTTGCCGGCCAGGGCGTGGTGGCGGAATGCTTCGGCCTGTCGGGCCTGCGCGGCCACCGCACCGGCGGCACCATGCATATCGTCGTGAACAACCAGATCGGCTTTACCACGGCGCCGCATTTCTCGCGCTCCTCGCCCTATCCCACCGACATCGCGCTGATGGTCGAGGCGCCCATCTTCCACGTCAATGGCGACGACCCGGAGGCGGTGGTGCATGCCGCCAAGGTGGCCACGGAGTTCCGCCAGAAGTTCCACAAGGACGTGGTCATCGACATCTTCTGCTATCGCCGCTTCGGCCATAACGAAGGCGACGAGCCGATGTTCACCAACCCGGTGATGTACAAGAAGATCAAGACGCAGAAGACCACACTGGCGCTCTATACCGATCGGCTGGTGCAGGACGGGCTCATTCCCGAGGGCGAGATCGAGGACATGAAGGCGGCCTTCCAGTCCTTCCTTGCCGACGAGTTCGAGGCCGGCAAGGAATACCGCCCCAACAAGGCCGACTGGCTGGACGGCAAATGGTCCCATCTCGACCGCAAGGACGAGGATTACCAGCGCGGCGAAACCGCGATCAAGCCGGAGACCATGGAAGAGATCGGCAAGGCCCTGACCAAGGCGCCCGAGGGCTTCCCGGTTCACAAGACCGTGGCCCGCCTGCTCGAGACCAAGGCGAAGATGTTCGAGACCGGCCAGGGCTTTGACTGGGCCACGGCCGAGGCCCTGGCCTTCGGCTCGATCATGCTCGAAGGCTTCCCGGTGCGGCTG
Source organism: Alphaproteobacteria bacterium (assembly GCA_030428025.1). Classification (GTDB taxonomy): domain Bacteria; phylum Pseudomonadota; class Alphaproteobacteria; order Rhodobacterales; family Rhodobacteraceae; genus Roseovarius. The sequence continues at coordinate 196 of JAUIBJ010000405.1, read as the reverse complement.
GCCGGACAGGACAGCACCCGCGGCACCTTCTCGCAGCGCCATTCCGGCCTGATCAACCAGGAAACCGAGGAACGCTACTACCCGCTCAACAACATCCGCCCGGGCCAGGCCCAGTTCGAGGTGATCGACTCGATGCTGTCGGAATACGCGGTGCTTGGCTTCGAATACGGCTATTCGCTGGCCGAGCCCAACGCTC
>JAUIBJ010000404.1 GCA_030428025.1 Alphaproteobacteria bacterium | reverse complement strand
GCTACACCGCTGGCGGGCGGCTGCACCGCGTGACCCAAGGCGCCGTGCGCAAGCTCCGCGTGACACGCGAGGTGACGCTCGATTTCGACCCGCGCGGCAGTTTCGCGGTCGAGCAGGCCTATGTACAATATTTCGTCCCCGACCCCCGCCGCCCCGGACCGCCGGTGGTGCTGTTGCATGGCGGCGGGATGACGGGGACGGTGTGGGAGGGCACGCCCGACGGGCGCCCCGGTTGGCTCCAGCTTCTGCTGGCACGCGGCTTCGAGGTGCATGTGATCGACAATGCCGAGCGCGGCCGCGCGGGCTTTGCCCCCGGGCTCTGGGAGGGCGAGCCGATCCTGCGCTCGCTCGAGGATGCGTGGAGCCTTTTCCGCATCGGCCCGCCGCAGGGCTTTGACGCGCGCGAACCCTTTCCCGGGCAGCTTTTCCCGGTGGAGGGGCTGGAGGCGCTGGCGCGCGGCTTCGTGCCCCGGTGGCTGTCGACCCTGCCGCAGCAGACGGCCGCGCTTCAAGCGGTGCTGGAGCGGATCGGCGGGGCCATTCTGATTTGCCACAGTCAGGGGGCCGAGCCGGCTTTCGCCGCCCTTGCGGCGGGCGCGCCGGTGGCGCATTTGGTGGCGGTGGAACCCTCCTCGGAGCCAGCGGATCTCGGTTCGCTGAGGGACGTGCCGGTGACGCTGGTGATGGGCGATCACCTCGACATCAACCCTCTCTGGCGAGCCCGGCGAGCGGCTTGGCAGCGGCTGGCGCGCGATCTGGCGGCGGCAGGCGGCGCGGTGCATGTTCTGGCCCCGGGTTCGGGCCTTGCCCGCGGCCATTCGCATCTTCCCATGCATGACCGCGGGCACGAGGCCTGTCTCGACGCGATTGTCGCCACGCTGGCCCCCACGCCCGGGGATTGACCGGGATTAAGGTGACGGCCCCATTCCGGCGCTAGGATACGCGCAAGTGAAACTAGGATGGGGCACGACAGGTGACGGGGTCGGGCAGACGGGAATTCGGGCGCCGGGGCGCGGCGCTGGTCTTTATCACGCTCGGAGCGGCGACATTCTGGGTGGCCGGGCTGTGGCCCGCCTCGGCGGGGTTTCTGGCCGCCGTGGCGGTCTATGTCCTGCCGCCCCACCTGCGCCCGCCCAAGGGGGCGGTAACCTACGACCGGGGCCCGGCAGTGATCGGCCCCGATCTGTTGGGCTTTGCGCTGTTCACGGGCTTCCTGATGCTGCCGCTTCTGGCGGGGCGGATGGAGGGCGGAGGGCTGCACCCCTCGGCGCTTCTGGCCTGGCCGATGGCGCTGGCCGGCGTGGCGCTTCTGGCGGTAGGCGCCTGGCACGCTTCCTTCTGGCTGGAACTTCTGCCCGACCGGCTGATCCTGCATGACTGGCGGCGGGAGCTCCGCCTTCAGGCCGCCGAGATCGCCCGCGTCGCGCCGTGGCGCCGTGGCCTGCCGGGCTGGGTGACAGTGGGCATCGCGCCGGCGCTCGCCATGGCCGGCCGGCCCGGACAGGCCGGGCCGCTTCGTCTGGCCCGCGACACCACCGGCCTGGCGCTCTGCCGGGCCGATGGCACGGGGTTTCACATCGCCCTCGACGGGCTGGGCGCGGGCCGGCGCAGGCTGCTGGCATGGCTGAGCGCGAACGGGTGGGAGGTCGGACATGGCTGACAGGGTTGGGATGGCATCTTGCCTGATCGCGGCGCTTGTGGGCGCCCTGCTGGCGGCGGCGCAACTCGCCTGGGCGGAACCGGGCTGGACGGAGTACGAGCTGAGGGAGGCGCGGTTTGCCGTGCCGGAGGACTGGCAGGTCACCTCGCGCATCCGCGACACGGAATATGTCATCGACAGCCCCGACGGTGCGGTGTCGCTGATGGCCTTCTGGTGGCGTCCGGACGAACCGCTGCTGAGCTTCGACGATGTCGTCGGCCATACCGAGATCGAGGTGGCCGGGCAGAAGGCGCTGCTGATCCGTCTGAAATACCACAACGAACTGACCCTTCAGCTGGCCTTTGAGACGCCGCGCGACGAGGGCGAACAATTCCTGATGTCGCTGACCACCTACACGCTCGGTTTCGAGGAGCTCGAACGGGTATTCGCGGAATTGAGGGCGCGCGTCTCCTTTCCCGCCCTTGCGCCGCCGCCGCCGTCCCCCGAAACGGCCGGTGGCGCGATGGTCGCCGATGCAGAGGCCGGCATCGCCTTCCGCCTGCCCGAGGGCTGGCAGCATTTCGGCTCCGACCTGCCCGGCGCGCGGCAGGTGCTGATCACCGATCCCGCCCGCAGCGTTCTGGCCCTGATCGTGGCGCCGAAAGCCGGCGGCACGGCAGGTATTGAGACGGCGCGCCATTTCGAAACCCTGCTGATGAGCGAGACGCTTGTGCCCCGCTCGATCGAGGGCGAGGGTGAAACGCAGATCGCCGGCGCCCCTGCCCGTTGGGTGGAGATCACCGCGAAGGTCTATGGCATTGGCGGCGTGCGGCCCGGGTTCGACAGCGGCACCGCCCGGATCTATCGCATCGAGGGCGACCGCCCGATGCTTCTGGCGCATGTGGCCGGGCCCTCGGCCGGAGAGGCCGCGCGCGCCGCGCTGGCGGGGCTCTTCGACACGCTGAGCACTGACCTCTCCACCGCGCCGCCGGCCGTTCCGGCGGCGGAGGAGACCGTCCCCCTGCCCCCGGCCCGACCCGCGCCCGGGCTTAACCCATGGCTGGCGGTCCTGAACCCCGAACTGGGCGGCGATTGCCGCCTGCTCGATCTCGAAAGCTGGCAACATCCGGTGCGCACCGAGCTTGACCGGCAGACGGGCATGGCGCTCCACTGGGCCGCGCTCTGCCGCGGCGACAGCTATGCCGTCTTCGGGGTCACGTTCGATTACGACCCCCGCGCCGATACCGATGGCTATTTCTATCCGCTCTACGTCACCACCTATCTTGCCAACGAGCGGCGCGACTTTGCCTTTGTCGAAACCGGCGACGATCTTCTGATCACGCTGACCCTGCAGGAGCCCGATCAGTTGAAACTGGGCTATCGCGAGCTGGAGGTCGCCCCCCTGCCCGAGATCGTCCTCGAGCCCGGGCTGACCGTGGTGGACTCGGACGGCACCGCCCCCGCGGCGGCACAGGATCAGGAGGCCCAGCCGGAACCGGAGACGGCAAAGGTGCTCTTCGACGGAACGATGAGCGAGGAGTGGCGGCCGCTCTCCGTGGCAGGCGGAAATTTCGACCAGTTCGCGCGTATCGAGGACGACGCCCTGCTCATCGACGTGCCGGCGGGCAATGGCTGGGGCAAGACGGGCATCTGGTCGGCGTCCCCCGATCTGATCTTCGATGGCCCCGACGACACGAAACTTCTGTCCTTCACCTTCGATCCCGAAGGCACCGCCGGTCAGGTGGTGGTGGCACTGGGGCAGCGGGACCATCCCGACGAGTGGTCGTCGCACCGCCTGCGCCTGGCCTGGTGGCACATGCCGGACGAGGAGACCGGCCACCTTCGGATCTATGACAAAACCCGGGAATTGCTGACGGTCGACGTGCCGCCCGAGGCACCCGAGCGGCTCGACCTGCGGGTGGACGGACGCGGCGCCGTGGCGGTAGCGCTCGATGGCGTGGCGGTGGCGCAAACCGCCCTGCCGAACTGGAACAGGCTGGAAGGATACCGCATCTATGCCCTGGCCCATGCCCCGCAGGGCAACGAACCGACGCGTATGGCGCTGCGCCGCATCACGATGGACACGGCCCTGCCCTTCGCGGCGATGGCGCCCTATCGCGGGGCCAAGGCCGGTACCACCACACTGTTCGACGGCACGCTCGGCCATCTCTGGGTGCCGCACAGTGCCCTGGGCGGGAATTTCGCCGCACAGGCCCGGCTGGGCGCCGAGGGGCTGACCGTCACGGTGCCCGAGGGCAACCATTGGGCCCATACCGGCATCCTCAGCCCCGAGCCGGTGATCTGGCTCGACGGTTTCCACGGCGAGGCCGAGACGGTGGTCGAATTCGACATCGACCCCGAGGCGACCGACGGTTTCGGCCTGACCCTCACCCAGATCGGGCCGGGCGGCATCTATTCGAACACCCCCGCCCATCCCAGCGTCACCTTCTACTGGGCCCCCGGCGCGGCGGAATTTCATCTCAATCCCCATCGCGAGGGCGCGTTCGACCGGCTCGAGGTGCCCGCGACCGCGCCCGAAACCGTGCGCTTCCGTCTGCGCCCGGGCGAGATCACGCTTGAGGCCGAGGGGGTGGAGC
>JAUIBJ010000403.1 GCA_030428025.1 Alphaproteobacteria bacterium | reverse complement strand
TACTACCACCCGGATGACGGCAAGCTGGCTTCGGTCATGCGCCCGAGCGCGACGCTGAACGGGATCATTGGGTGACCGCGCATCCCCCTTGCTTGACGGGCCGTCCCGGGTCATCCCCAGGGCGGCCCGTTCTGTTGTTTTGGCTCACCGCCATTGCCAGATAGGGTGACATATCGACGATCAGGGTAGAGGCCCCCATGCCGATTTCCCGAAAAGACCGACGAGACCCCGACCAAGGCGCCGGCGGTTGAGCCCCGCCTGAAGGACCCGGGCCATGCCGCTTCATGCCAGTTACCTCGACCGGACCTTTCACATCGGCGAGACGGGCGCAGTGCTGAGGGCTGCGGACGACCTGTCGGCGGTGACGGACGAGGGCAAAGCGCTGCCGGCGGGTACGCAGGTGCGCATAACCCGTGTCGCGCGCCACCCCGCCGAAGGGCCCGAGACCCGCGTCTACGCCCATGCCTGCCCCGTCGCCGCAACGGGGCCGTTGGGGTGGATCTCCACCGGTGATCTTGTCGGTCAGTTCCGCAACGTCACCCTGCGCCGCATCGAGCCGGGCCCGGCCGACGACCGTTTCGGTCCCGCCGCGGCATGGCACGCGGGGGCCTATCTCGGGCAGGTGCCGCTGATCGAGATCGTCAATGTTCGGCAGAAGCCGCGGCGCATCGGTCTTGTCGTCGCTTCGGCCTATACCGCCATGCTCTCCGCGGCGCAGGCGGATGGCGTGGAATTCTGCCTCAGCAGCGGTTTCCGCTCCTACCCCGAGCAGGCGTTCTATCACGCGCAATATGTCGACGGAGTGCCGGGGTTCTTCAAGGCCGATCGTCCGGGCTTCTCTGCGCACCAGAGCGGTGTCGCGATCGACATCCCCGTCGGCGGCGGCGAAACCGGTCCGGTCTATGGGTGGCTTGCGGGAAACGCGCCGCGATTCGGCTTTCTGCGCACCGAACCGACCGAACCGTGGCACTGGGAATACCGGCCGGATCGTGCGCGGGACGCGCTGGCGCGCGGCGCCCATTGCGACTGGTCCTGACCCAATCAGCGCGAAGGCTTGACCATGCCACCCGGTCCCGGCGATATGGGCGCGCCAGACCCTGCCCGAACGAGGTGTGCCCGATGCTGAAAGTCTATCTCATCCTGCTGCTGGCCGTCCTGTGCGAGGGGCTGGGAACGACCTCGCTTCAGGCGTCGCAGCAATTCACCCGCTTCTGGCCCTCTGTGGGCGTGGTCGCCGGGTTCGGGTCGGCCTTCTACCTGATGATGATCGTGCTGCGCTACATGCCGCTCGGCATCACCTATGCCGTCTGGTCCGGGCTGGGCATCTGCCTGACGGCCTTTCTGGGCTGGCTGATCTTCAAGCAGGGGATCGACATGGCGGCGGTCATCGGGATGGGGCTGATCATCGCCGGCATCGCGGTTATCAACCTCTTTTCCAAAACCGCGACACACTGAGCGGGCTCAGGCCCCCCGATTGTGGGTCCTGGCGTACATCTCGGCGATCATCCGGCTGGCCGTCTTCTCGAACAGGCAAGGGACGACAGCGTGGACCAGCGCGCAGAACCCGGCGGTGAGTAACTTAACGCTGAACTTTCCGGCAAAGGCCGCGTGTTCGAGATAGCTCTCGTTCACGCTGCGCGGATGATCGAGGAAGGTCTTGGTGATCATGGCGGGGCTCCTGGTCTTGTTGGTGCTGTTGCCATGTTTGTAACGCAGGCGATGGTAGCGTTTATCCCAAATGTTGCGATATACACATTGATTTCGGGATATTTTCCCGAATAATATCAAATTCATGAGCGATATTGATGATATTGATCGGAGAATCCTGACAGAACTGCAACGCGCCGCCGACCTGCCGCTCGACCGCCTAGGCGAGCGGGTGGGCCTGTCGCGCAATGCCTGCTGGCGCCGCGTCAAGGCGCTGGAGGCAGCCGGCGTGATCCGCGCCCGCGTGGCGCTTCTGGATCCGGAAAAGCTGGGATTGGGGCTCTGCGTCTTCATGCAGATCAAGGCCGCGGCACATGATGCACGGTGGCTGGCGCAATTCGCGAAGGCCACGCGCGCCATGCCCGAGATCCAGGCGGTCTACCGGATGACGGGCGAACTCGACTATCTGATCCGCGCGCGGGTGGCGGACATGACGGGCTATGACCGGCTTTACCAGCGCCTGATCGCGCAGGTGCCCATGGGCGATGTGTCGGCGTCTTTCGTGATGGAGGAGATCAAGGAGACGACGGAAATACCACTGTAGGGTGCTCCCTTAAGCTTTTCCTCCCCGCAGCGCGCAGAAAATGCACGAATTCCGGCTGCTTAGGAGGCCTCGCTGCCTGCCGGGCTCATCCGGTCGAAAAAGTCGATGTCGCGCACCGTGATCGTGCCCGTCAAAATGATCGTGGCGATAATCGACCAGAGTACCGCCGAAATGATGGTGACGATCCATGCCTTTCTTTTCAGATGATGCGTCTCGGGCGATCCCGCATGGGTGCCCGGCACGACGCTGCCCGCCTCGCCCTGGGTCTGGATGCGGATCGGCAGCACCACGAGGAAGGTCATGAACCAGATCACGAGGAACAGGACGATGGCAGAGGCGATGCCCATCAAACCTGCTCCAGTTCCACGAGGGCGCCGTTGAAATCCTTCGGATGCAGGAACAGCACCGGCTTGCCATGCGCCCCGATCTTGGGCTCGCCCGAGCCCAGCACCCGCGCGCCGGTTTCCTTCAGCCGGTCGCGGGCGGCGAGAATGTCCTCGACCTCATAGCAGATATGGTGGATGCCCCCGGCCGGATTCTTTTCAAGGAACGCGGTGATCGGGCTATCCTCTCCCATCGGATAGAGCAGTTCGATCTTGGTGTTGGGAAGCTCGATGAAAACGACGGTCACGCCATGATCGGGCTCGTCCTGCGGCGGGCCCACCTTGGCGCCGAGCGCGGTGCGGTACTGCTCGGCCGCGGCCTCGAGGTCTGGCACGGCAATGGCGACATGGTTCAGGCGTCCGATCATGGGTCCCCCGGAGAAGTCCTTCGTCGCCCCGTTATGACGCCGCGCCGCGGCAGAGGCAAGCGGCAGGGAGACGCACCCCTCCCCGCACGGCCCTTAACCCTTCGTTAGCCAAGGCGGCGTAGCGTGAGGGCAAATGCCATGGCAAGGAGCACTCGGATGGACAACCTGACCGACTACCTTACGCCCAAGACGCCCACCGCCAACCGTCCGCTTCTGGGGATGACGATTCTCGCGGTCGAGGACAGCCGCTTTGCCTGCGAGGCACTGCGGCTGATGTGCCTGCGCAGCGGCGCGCGCATCCGCCGGGCCGACTGTCTCGCCTCGGCACGGCGGCATCTGAAGGTCTACCGCCCCTCGGCCGTGATCGTCGACATGGGCCTGCCCGACGGCTCGGGGGTGGAGTTGATCGCCGATCTTGCGGCGGCGCGGCCGCGCGTGCCCGTCCTCCTCGGGCTGAGCGGTGATCCGGATGCCGAGGGCCGGGCGCTCGACGCGGGCGCGGACGGGTTCCTCGCGAAGCCGCTGGAAAGCCTGGCCGTCTTTCAGGAAACGGTTCTGGCCGCGCTGCCGGTCGAGCGGATGCCGGAAGGCCCCCGGCGGCTGACGGGCGAAACGGTCGATCCCGACCGATCAGCCTTTCGCGATGACATGAGCCATGTCGCCACCCTGCTGGAGCGGCGGCAGGACGGCCCGACCCTCGACTACGTTGCGCAATTTCTGAGCGGTGTCGCACGCTCTGCCCATGACGGGGCACTGGAACGGGCCGTGCGCGAACTTGCGCCGGGCCGTCGCGGCGGTCCGGACCGGGAGAAGGTCAGAAACCTGATGCGCATGATCGAGGCCCGGATGGATAACCGCGCGGCGATCTGAGTCGGGCGCGCGCGGCCCGCGCGCCGGTTTCACCTCAGATCGGGGTCGCTCGCCTGACGCACAAGGCGGGTGAGATCGCTCAGCCGTTCCTTTTGTCGCCCGTCGCCGGTGAAGTTCCCCGGCGCGAGCCAGACGCGGTAGGCCTCTTCCAGCGCAGGCCATTCTTTGTCGATCACGGCGAACCAGGCGGTGTCGCGGTTGCGGCCCTTGACCACCGTGGCCTGCCGGAAGATCCCCTCATAACTGAACCCGAGCCGCTGCGCCGCCCGGCGCGAGGGCCGGTTGAGAGCATCGCATTTCCACTCGTAGCGCCGATAGCCGGACTCGAAGGCCCATTTCATCATGAGATACATCGCCTCGGTCGCCGCCCGCGTCCGCTGCAA
>JAUIBJ010000402.1 GCA_030428025.1 Alphaproteobacteria bacterium | reverse complement strand
GTTCTCGACCATTACGTCGCGGGTATAGGCATAGGCGTCCTCGAGCCCCATCTCGATCTGTGCATAGAAGGCGCGCTTGCCGATCTTGACGGCGCTGCCGAGCTTTGCGGCCACCGTTTCGGCCAGCTCGCCTGCAGCGGCGTCGAGCTGGTCTTCGGGCACCGCGCGGTTGATGAGGCCCACTGCGCGGGCGCGCTCGCAGTCGATGAACTGGCCTGTGGTCAGCATCTCAAAGGCTTGTTTTCGCGGCACATTCCGGCTGAGCGCCACCATGGGCGTCGAGCAGAACAGGCCGATATTTACCCCGTTTACGCCAAAGCGCGTGCCCTCGGCGGCGACCGCCATGTCGCAGGAGGCCACAAGCTGACAGCCGGCGGCGGTGGCGATGCCGTGGGGGGCGGCGATGACCGGCTGAGGCAGGTCGCGGATCGCGGTCATCACCTGGCTGCAGCGGGTGAAGAGATCGGCGAAATAGGCCTTGCCGCCATCCTCGGCCTGCCGGCCCCGGGTCATCTCCTTGAGGTCGTGGCCGGCGCAGAAGGCCTTGCCCGATCCCTTCAGGATCACGGCGCGCACGGACGTGTCGCCGGCCAGCCGGGCGAACTCGTCGCGCAGCGCCGCGAGCATCTCGTCGGACAGGGCGTTGAGCTTTTCCGGGGCATTCAGCGTGAGGCGGGCGACGGCCCCGTCATCCTCTCGGATCAGAATTGGCATCTTGTCTCTCCCAAGGCGTTGTGATCCTTCTTACAGGCCATCGCCCTGAGAGAAAAGGCCGGGAGACCCGCATGAGCCTGAAAATGACCGCCGAAGAGATCATGGAATTCCTGGCCGAGGAATTCCCACAGGTCACCGGCGAGTTCACCATCGAGGAACTGGACGAGATGCGCGCACGCGTGCGCCTTCATGTTGGCGAACGGCACCTGCGGCCCGGCGGTACCGTCTCGGGGCCCGCGCTCTTTGCGCTGGCCGATGTCGCGGTCTACATGGCCGTGCTGGGGATGATCGGGCCCAAGGCGCTGGCGGTGACCACCAACTGCTCGATCGACTTCATGCGCAAGCCCGCCGCCCGGACCGACCTGATCGCCCAGTGCCGGCTGCTCAAGCTCGGGCGGGTGCTGGCCGTGGGCGAGGTGCTTGTCTTCTCCGAAGGCGGCGACCAGCCGGTGGCGCGCGCAAGCCTGACCTATTCGATTCCACCGAAAGATTAGAAATATGCGACAGTCTCTTGTTTCCCTTGCCCTTTCCCTGACAGGCCTTCTGCCCGGCGCGGCGCTTGCCTGCGCCTGCTGCACCGATCCCGGCGAGCGATTCGAACAGGATGTGGCGATGGGCGACTGGGAGGCGTCGGAGATCGCACAGGTGACCCCCACCGGCCCGGCGCGGCTTTACCTCAGCGCCTGCGGGCTCGACTGCGTGCATGGCATCGCCGATCCGCAAAGTGACTATGAGGTGGCCTTCGAGGTGGACGAGAACGGCCTCAAGCTCGCCCTAGGCGCGACGGGAGAGCGCGGTACAATCGTCTTTCCCTGGCCCGAAAGCTACACCTGGTTCGGCACCGATACGGACCTGGCGGCCGAGGGGGGCGACATCTATACCGAACTGCGCTTTCGCAGCGCGGTGGCGGGAAGCGGCGATTTCGCGCAAGAGATGGCGCAGGAGGCCGAACTGGTTCTGTCGGGCTTCGGCAACAGTTGCATCACCTTGCGCTCCTTTCAGGGCTGGATCCTGAGCGTGTCGGGCGCCGAGGCGGAATACCGTCTGTTCGGAACCTTTTCCGGCTACTGAAAAAAAGGCCGGAGACAAAGCTCCGGCCCAACAGGAAGAGGCCCGCACGGGGATAGACGCTACGGCCTCCAAAACGGTTTGCCAGCCTCGGCAAGGGCATCGGCAGGGGAGATACCGATATCGGGCAGCCTGTACTGCGGCAGATGCCGCAACTGCCGACGGGTGAGCCGCCGGCGAGACCACAGGGCCCAGATCCATGCCACCCGAAGCGCAACGACCGACAGCACCGGCAGCCGCAGGCCGCCGAAAGACTGTGTCAGGTCTGTTTGTACCAAGGTGGGCATGAGAATCCTGTGATGTATTGATACAATTGCCGCGATATGTAGGATTAGCGTAACAGCGGTCGATAGATTCGGCGAGGAAAACATTGTGACTGATACATTCTGGCCGCCGGATCTGGCGAGAACGCGGGAGTCCAAGTATATTGTATTGATACAATCTCTGCGCGCCGCCATCCGCTCGGGCGAATTGCAGCAGGGGTTGCGCATGCCGCCGGTGCGCGAACTGGCCTGGCAGCTGGGCATCACCCCCGGCACGGTGGCCCGCGCCTACAAGCTCGCCGCCGAGGAAGGGCTGGTGCAAACGACGGTAGGCCGCGGCACCTTCGTGACCGGCGAGATGATGACCGAGGCGGCGCCGGCGCCGCTGATCCAGCCGGCCGAGACCGTCGGCGTCGATTTCCGCGCCGTGCGCGTGCCCGATACCGGCCAGGACAAGGTGATCCGCCGGCTGTTGGCCACGCAGGCGCAGAACGGCACGGGCGAGCTGACCGACTATCCCACCTCCGAGACCGACGGCCATGCGCGCCGGGCGGTGGTGGACTGGATCGGGCCGCACCGGGCCGGCCGGTTCGGACCCGAGGAGGTGGTGCTGGGGCTGGGCGCTCAGAACACGGTGATCGTCGCATTGCAATCCATCCTCCACGGCGCGACTCCGGTGATCCTGACCGAGGCGCTGGCCTATCCGGGCTGGCGCCATGCCGCGCGTCTGTTGCGGGCGGATCTGGTGGGGGTCGAGATGGACGAACACGGCCTTCGCCCCGACCGTCTGGAAGAGGCGCTGCGGCGGCATGGCGGGCAGGTGCTGGTGACTGCGGCGGAAGTGCAAAGCCCCACCACCATCCGCACCAGCCCCGACCGCCGGCAGGAGATCGCCCGGATCGCCCGGCAATACCAGCTTCAGATCGTCGAGGACGACTGTTTCTGCATCACCCGGCCCGAGGACGCAGCCTATCGCGCGCTCTGCCCCGAGCGGGGCTGGTACATCTCGTCTCTGACCAAGTCAGTCTCGGCGGCGCTGCGCTTCGGCTTCATGGTGGTTCCCGAGGCACAGGCAGCGACGGCCCGGCAGGTGGCGCAGTCGACCTTTTACGGGCTGCCCCAGCCGATGATCGACCTCGCGGCCGAACTTCTGAACTCTGGCGAGGCAGAGCGCATCCGCGCGGCCACCGAGGCGCGCGTGCTGGCACTTGTGAAATCCGCCGTCAACATCCTCGGCCAGTGGAATATCCGCTGGCGTCCCGACGTGCCTTTCATCTGGCTGAGGCTGCCGCAGGGCTGGCGCGGCTCGACCTTTGCACGGGCCTGCGAGAAGGAGGGGATCCGGATCAAGCCCGCCGACGAGTTCGCCCTTGCCGACGGCACCGCGCCGAATGCAGTGCGGCTGGCGCTCAACGCCAACATGCCCACCGACAAGTTCGAGGGCGCGCTGTGGCGGATGTCGGAATTGCTCAGCCAGCCGCCCGGGTCGGTCGACCTCTGAGCCCCGCTCAGGCGATCAGTTTCTGGACATAGCCGGGCAGGGCGAAGGCCGCCTTGTGCACCTCGGGCGTGTAATAGCCGGTCTCGATCCCGGAGGCATCGAACCGGCCTTGCAAGACGTCCGCAGGTGTGGCGCGGGCCTCGCCATCGGTGCCCCAGCCAAAGGCCATCGGCCCGCCGGCATAGGTGGGCACGGTGGCAAGGTAACAGGTGGCATCGGCAAAGAGCGTTCGAAAGGCACGCATCGTGCCGGCGAGTTCCTCGCCCTGCATGAAGGGCACGCCGTTCTGGGTGACGAGGATGCCGTCGTCGGCCAGCGCGCGCTTGGCATGACCATAGAAACTGTCGGTGAACAGTACCTCGCCCGGCCCGATCGGATCGGTCGAATCGACGATGATCACGTCGAAGCCACCGGCCGTATCGCGCATGAAATCGGCCCCGTCGGCGATGACCAGTTCCAGCCGCGGGTCGTCGAACGCGCCCTGGCTGAGCATCGGCAGGTATTCCTTCGAGAAGTCCACCACGCCCGCGTCGATCTCGACCATGGTCACATGCTCGACGGTGTCGTGGCGCAGCACCTCGCGGGCCATGCCGCCATCGCCGCCGCCCACGATCAGCACGCGCCTTGCCGCGCCATGCGCCAGGATAGGCACATGGGTCAGCATCTCGTGATAGATGAAATTGTCCCTTTCGGTGGTTTGCACCACCCCGTCG
>JAUIBJ010000401.1 GCA_030428025.1 Alphaproteobacteria bacterium | reverse complement strand
CCCTGTCGCCCGAACGCACCATCGTCGTGGCAGGCCACGGCGCGGCAGAGGTCGAGCGGGCGGCGAAGGCCTTCGACCCCGACGCCACGATCGCCCTGCAGGAACAGCAGAACGGCACCGGCGACGCGGTGAAACAGGCCGCCCCGGCGCTGGATGGGTTCGAGGGCGACGCCATCGTGCTTTACGGCGACACCCCCTTCATCCAGCCTGAGACGCTTGCCCGCATGGCGGCCGCGCGCAAGGGCCACGACGTGGTCGTGCTGGGCTTCGAGGCCGCCGATCCGGGGCGCTATGGCCGGCTGGTGATGGAGGGCGAGCGGCTGGTTGCGATCCGAGAATTCAAGGATGCGACAGAGGAGGAGCGCGCCAACGCCTTCTGCAATTCCGGCGTCATCTGCGCCAAGGCCGGCGTGCTGTTCGACCTTCTGGCCCGGGTCGGCAACGATAACGCATCGGGCGAATACTATCTCACCGACATCGTCGCCATCGCCAACGCCCAAGGGCTTTCGGCCACCGCCATCGCCTGCGACGAGGCCGAGACGATGGGCATCAATTCGCGCGCCGATCTGGCCGCGGCCGAGGCCGTGTTTCAGGCCCGCGCCCGGGCCGAGGCGCTGGAGAACGGCGTCACGCTGGTGGCGCCAGAAACCGTGCATTTCGCCTTCGACACGGCGCTCGGTCGGGATTCGGTCGTGGAACAGAACGTGGTCTTCGGCCCCGACGTGACCGTCGAGACCGGCGCCCGCATCCGCGCCTTTTCGCATCTGGAGGGCGCCCATGTCTCGCGCGGGGCCGTGGTGGGGCCCTATGCCCGCCTGCGCCCCGGCACCGAACTGGCCGAAGACACGCGGATCGGCAATTTCGTCGAGGTCAAGAACGCGGTGATCGACGAGGGCGCCAAGGTCAATCACCTCAGCTATATCGGCGACGCGCATCTGGGTAGCGGCACCAATATCGGCGCGGGCACCATCACCTGCAATTACGACGGGGTCTCGAAGCACCGCACCGAGATCGGCGAGAACGTCTTCATCGGTTCGAACACGATGCTGGTGGCGCCGGTCACCATCGGCACGGGCGCGATGACGGCCTCGGGCTCCGTCATCACCCGGAACGTGCCCGAAAACGCGCTGGCCATCGCCCGCGGCGATCAGGTGACGAAACCAGGGATGGCACGCAAACTCTTCGATATTCTGAAAAAGAAGGCTGAAAAAGTGAAGCCGGAGGCAGGCTGATGTGCGGAATTGTAGGTGTCCTGGGGACACATGAAGTGGCGCCCACCCTGGTGGAAGCGCTCAAGCGCTTGGAATATCGCGGCTATGACAGCGCCGGAATCGCCACGCTGAACGAGGGCCGGCTCGACCGGCGGCGGGCGGTTGGCAAGCTGGTGAACCTGTCGGATGCGCTGGTGCACGAGCCGCTGGCCGGCAAGACGGGCATAGGCCATACCCGCTGGGCCACCCACGGCGCGCCCGACCTCACCAACACCCACCCGCACAAGGCCGGGCCGGTTGCGGTGGTGCATAACGGCATCATCGAGAATTACCGGGAACTGCGCGCCGAGCTGGCGAAGAACGGCATCGGCTTCGACACCGATACCGATACCGAAACCGTCGCCCTGCTGACCCATCACTTCATGCAGCAGGGTCTGGGCCCGGTCGAGGCGGCGAAGAAAACGCTCACGAGGCTCGAAGGCGCCTATGCGCTGTGCTTCCTCTTCGACGGCGAGCCCGACCTTCTGATCGCCGCGCGCAAGGGCAGCCCGCTGGCCGTGGGTCATGGCGATGGCGAAATGTTCGTGGGCTCGGACGCCATCGCGCTGGCGCCGCTGACCGACCGGATCACCTATCTGGAGGAAGGCGACTGCGCCGTCATCACCCGCACCAGCCTCGAGATCACCGATGCCGAAGGCCGGCGTGCCAACCGCGAGATGCGCACCGTCCGGATCGAGAGCGGCCGCGCCGACAAGGGAGGGCACAAGCATTTCATGGCCAAGGAGATCGCCGAGCAGCCTTCGGTGGTGGGCGATGCGCTGCGTCATTACCTGTCCGAAAACGGCCGCGACATCGCGATCGACGACGCGCGGCTGGATTTCAGCGGACTCGACCGGCTGACGCTGGTGGCCTGCGGCACCGCCTTCTATGCCTGCCTGACGGCGAAATACTGGTTCGAGCAGATCGCCGGCCTGCCGGTGGACGTGGATATCGCGTCGGAATTCCGCTATCGCGAACCGCCCATTCCGGCGCGTACCGCGGCGCTTTTCGTCAGCCAGTCGGGCGAGACGGCCGACACGCTGGCCGCCTTGCGCTACTGCACCGACCGCGCAGAGCGGATCCTGTCGGTGGTCAATGTCGAGGAAAGCTCGATCGCGCGGGAAAGCCATGTCGCCCTGCCGATCCATGCCGGCACCGAGATCGGCGTCGCCTCGACCAAGGCCTTCACCTGCCAGCTGATGGTGCTGCTGCTGCTGGCGCTCAAGGCGGCGAAGGACCGTGGCCGGATGAGCGAAGACGAACTCGCCGACCGGCTGTCGGCCCTGCGCGGCCTGCCGGCGCTGATGACGCTGGCACTGGAGCGCGAAACCCAGCTTCGCGAGATCTGCCTTCATCTCTCCAAGGCCGAGGACGCCCTTTTTCTGGGCCGCGGCCTGCTTTATCCCCTTGCACTGGAAGGCGCACTTAAACTGAAGGAAATCAGTTATATACACGCCGAAGGTTATGCGTCCGGGGAACTCAAGCACGGGCCCATCGCCTTGATCGACGAAAAGATGCCGGTGATCGTTCTGGCACCGAAGGACGCCCTTTTCGACAAGACCGTGTCGAACATGCAGGAGGTGATGGCGCGCGGCGGGCAGGTGCTTCTGGTTTCCGACCGCGATGGCGTGGCCGATGCGGGCGACGGCGTCTGGCGGCATCTGATGATGCCCGACTGCGATCCGCTCCTGACGCCGATCCTCTATGCCCTGCCGGCGCAGCTTCTTGCCTATCACACGGCAGTGGCGAAGGGCACGGATGTGGACCAGCCGCGCAACCTGGCGAAATCGGTCACCGTGGAGTGAGCACATGGGCACCCGATTCGACGCGCTGAGCGACGCGCATATCCGCTTCATCTGCGACCAGCACATCTTCTTCACCGGCACCGCCGCGCCCGAGGGACGGGTCAACATCTCGCCCAAGGGGATGGACAGCCTGCGCGTGCTGAGCCCGAACCGCATCCTGTGGCGCAACTTCACCGGCAGCGGCAACGAAACCGCCGGCCATCTGGCGCAGTCCGACCGGATGACGCTGATGTGGTGCGCCTTCACCCGCGCGCCGATCATCCTGCGCGCCTATGGCACCGCCCGCACGATCCATCCGCGCGATGCCGAGTGGGAGGCGCTGGCGGCCCACTTCCCGCCGCAACCCGGCATGCGCCAGATCTACGACGTGGCCATCGACATGGTGCAGAAATCCTGCGGCTACGCGGTGCCCTTCTTCGACCACGCGGGCGAGCGCGACACGCTGAAGCGCTGGACCGAGGGAAAGGGCGAAGAGGGACTGCGCACCTACTGGGCCGAACGCAACGCCCTCACCCTCGACGGCGCGCCCACCGGTATTTCCGATGACGGTTGAAGAGGCCTTGGCCCAACTCGAGGCGAGGGCCGAGCCGGGCCGCGCCGAGGGGATGGCCGGCTATCACAAGCTGCCCCGCCGCTATCTTGGCGTGCCGAACCCGGCGATCGACGATCTCGCCCGCGCCTGGCGGCAGACCCTGACGGTGGAGGACCGCGTGGCGCTGGCTCGCGATCTCTGGGCCACCGACATCTTCGAGGCCCGGCTCGCCGCCGCCAAGCTGCTCACCCAGGCGCGCATCCGCCCCGACGAGGGCGTGTGGGACCTCATCAAAAGCTGGCTGCCCGATCTCGACAGCTGGGCGATTGCCGATCACGCGATGATGGCCGGGCAGAAGCGCCTGATGGCCGACCCGTCGCGGATCGAGGATGTGGAGGGCTGGACGCGGTCAGGCTCGCACTGGATCCGCCGGGCGGCGATGGTCGTCACCCTGCCCTTCGCCCGGCTCGCCCATCCCAAGCCCGCGCAAATCGCCATCCGCGAGCGGGTGCTGGGCTGGGCCGAGGGCTATGTGCGCGACCCCGAATGGTTCATCCAGAAATCCGCGGCATGGTGGCTGCGCGACCTCTCCAAGCACGACCCGGCTCGGGTCGAGGCGTTTCTGGCGGAAAATGCCAAGCACATGAAGCGCTTCGCACGGCGCGAGGCGTC
>JAUIBJ010000400.1 GCA_030428025.1 Alphaproteobacteria bacterium | reverse complement strand
GCAGCTTGGCGTCGAGCGCGCCCAACGGTTCGTCGAGCAGCAGGAGCTTGGGCGCCTTGGCCAGTGACCGGGCCAGCGCCACGCGCTGGCGCTGGCCGCCAGAGATCTGGTGCGGCTTGCGCTGGGCGAATTTTTCCAGCCGGGTGAGCTTGAGCATCTCGTTCACCCGCGCCTCGATCTTGTCCTTTGGCTGCCTGTCGCGTTTCAGCCCGAAGGCGATGTTCTCCCACACCGACAGATGCGGAAAGAGCGCGTAGGACTGGAACATCATGTTCACCGCGCGCTTGTTCGGCGGGATGGGTGCGATGTCCTGCCCGGCCAGAAGGATCGTGCCTTCCGTGGGCGTCTCGAACCCCGCGAGCATACGCATCAGCGTGGTCTTGCCGCAGCCCGAAGGCCCCAGAAGGGCGAAGAATTCCTGCGCGTAGATGTCGAAGGACTGGTTGTCGATGGCGGTGAAATCGCCAAAGCGCTTGGTCACGTTCCGGAACTGGATGAGCGGTTTCTCGTCCGGGTCGTTCCAGGGTTCAAACACCTTCTGGTTCATCGCATGTCCCTACCCAGTCTCATGGTGGGCCCGCGCAAGGCGCTTGCACGGGCCGGTCTTTTGCCGCCGGGTTCAGGTGCCCGACTTGATCTTGGTCCACAGGCGGGTGACGACCCGCTGCACCTTCGCCGGATAGGGCGTGGTGGTGTAGAGGTTCTCCAGCGTTTCCTCGTCCGGATAGATGGCGGGATCGTTGATCACGTCATCCTCCAGATACTGCTGCGAATCCTTGTTGCCGTTGGCGTAGTAGACATAGTTCGACGCCGCGGCGATGTTCTCGGGGTCCATGATGAAGTTCAGGAAGGTATGCGCGCCTTCCGGGTTGGGCGCGTCAGCCGGGATCGCCATCATGTCGAACCACATCAGCGCCCCTTCCTTGGGGGCGTTATAGGCAATGGTCACACCGTTGTCGGCCTCGTCGGCCCGATCGCGCGCCTGCAGGATATCGCCCGACCAGCCGAAGGCCACGCAGATATCTCCATTGGCCAGCGCGTTGATGTATTCCGAGCTGTGGAATTTGAGAACATGGGGCCGGACCGCCGACAGGAGCGGCTCGACCTTGGCGATCACGTCCGGGTCGTGGCTGTCGGGGTCTTCACCGATATAGGCCAGCGCCGCCGGGATCAGTTCGGTCGGGGCATCCAGGAAGTGCACGCCGCAATCGGCGAGCTTCTCCATGTTCTCGGGCTCGAAGATCAGGCTGAGCGAGCCGATGGGCGCGTCCTCCCCCAGGGCTTCCTTTACCTTGTCGACGTTCACGCCGATGCCGGTGGTGCCCCACATGTAGTTGATCGAGTATTCATGGCCGGGATCGTAAGCCGCCGTGCGCTCTTGGATCACATCCCACATATGCTCGAGATTGGGCAGTTGCGATTTGTCGAGCTTCTGGAAGGCGCCCGCCGTGATCTGGCGTTGCAGGAAGGTGCCCGAAGGCACGACCACATCATAGCCAGAGCCGCCGGCCAGCATCTTCGTTTCCAGCACCTCGTTGGAATCGAACACGTCATAGACCAGATCGAGCCCGGTCTCCTCCTCGAACTGGGTCAGCAGATCCTCGTCGATATAGTCGGACCAGTTGTAGACCCGCACCTCATCGGCCGAGGCGGCGGCCGCGCCGAAGGCGACTGCGGCGGCTGTGGTCAGAATAGGATGTTTCATTTCTTGCTCCCCTTGGTCGGCATTTACATGCACTGGATGCGGATTTGATCAAAAAAAACCGCATATGGCAATATGGTAATGTTTTCACGCACCCGCTAAACTCGCAAGGAAGGACCTGACCCTTGGAAAAGGCGGAACCCACAAGATGACCTCAGCGGCCCGGAGCCCGAACGGAAATAATGACGACGCGGGGCGTCTTCCGGCGCATGAGGTGATCTATCGCCGCTTGCGCGCCCTTGTCCTTTTCGGAGACCTGGCCCCGGGTCAGCCGGTGACCATCCAGGGGCTGACCGCGCGGCTGAACGCCGGCATGACCCCCGTGCGCGAGGCGCTCCGCCGTCTGATCGCCGAGGGGGCGTTGGAATCGCAGGGTAACCGGCGGGTCAGCGTTCCGCAGTTGAGCGCCGAGAATGTCAGCGAATTAATGTTGGCTCGTCAATGGCTTGACCCGCATCTGGCGCAGCTCGCGACGGAGCGCGCCCGGCCGGAAGATCTGGCGCGTCTGACACAGCTCGACGCCGAACTCGACAAGGCGATCATCCGGGGCGATCTGCGGATCTATCTGGAACGGAACTACATGTTCCACCGGGCCATCTATGATCTGGCCGAGGCGCCGATCCTGGCCGATCTGGCCGACGGTCTGTGGCTGCGCTTCGGGCCGTCGCTGCGGGTGGTTTGCGGGCGAATGGGCACGCAGAATCTGCCGGACAACCACAAAGTCGTACTGGAGGCGATGCGCGCGGGCGATGGCGAGACCGCCGCTCAGGCCATCCGCGACGACGTTGTTCAGGGCATGGAGCAGGTCCGCCAGTCGCTGCATCATTCCCGGGAGCCGGGTTGATTCGATTGACATAGCGAAATTTGATCATATCCTGATCGCCGACCGGCGCCCGCGCCGCCTTACCGGATTCGCCAAGCGAGAGGATATGCCATGACCACCATCACCAATCACATGCCCACTGCGGAACTGCAGGCGCTGGATGCCGCTCATCACCTGCATCCCTTCACCCACGGCGCCGATCTGGCCAGGAAGGGCGTGCGCGTGATCACCCGCGCCGAAGGCACCACGCTGACCGACAGCGAGGGCAACGACTATCTCGACGCCATGGCCGGGCTGTGGTGCGTCAACCTCGGCTATGGCCGGCACGAACTGGCCGAGGCGGCGGCGCGGCAGATGAAGGAACTGCCCTATTACAATACCTTCTTCCAGACGACGCATGTGCCGGCCATCGCGCTCGCGGCCCGCATCGCCGAACTGACCCCGGGCGACCTGAACCATGTCTTTTTCGCCAGTTCCGGGTCGGAGGCCAACGACACGAATATCCGCCTCGTGCGCACCTATTGGGCGCAGAAGGGCAAGCCGGAAAAGCAGGTCATCATCAGCCGCAAGAACGCCTATCACGGCTCGTCCATGGGCAGCGCGTCGCTGGGCGGCATGGCGCCGATGCACGCGCAGGGCGGTCTGCCCATCCCCGGCATTCACCATATCGACCAGCCGCACTGGTATGCCGAGGGCGGCGACACCGACCCGGCCGAATTCGGCCTGCAGCGGGCCCGTGCGCTGGAAGAGGCGATCCACGAGCTGGGCGAGGACAAGGTCGCGGCCTTCATCGCCGAACCGATCCAGGGCGCCGGCGGCGTGATCGTGCCGCCCGAAACCTACTGGCCGGAGATCCAGCGCATCTGCGACAAATACGAGATTCTGCTCATCGCGGACGAGGTGATCTGCGGCTTCGGGCGTACCGGCAACTGGTTCGGCAGCCAGACCCTGAACATCCGTCCCGACATCATGACCATCGCCAAGGGGCTGAGCTCCGGCTATCAGCCGATCGGCGGATCGGTGGTGACGGACGAGGTGGCCGCCGTTCTGGACGGCTGCGAGTTCGCCCATGGCTACACCTATTCCGGTCATCCGGTGGCCTGTGCCGTTGCGCTGGAAAACCTGCGCATCCTCGACGAGGAGGGCATCGTCGCGCGGGCGGGCTCGGAAACGGCGCCCTATCTGAAGGAAAAATGGGAGACGCTGGCCGATCACCCGCTGGTGGGCGAGGCGCGAATCTGCGGGTTGATGGGCTCGATCGCGCTGACCCCGCACAAGGATAGCCGGGCCAAGTTCGCCGCCGAGGCGGGCACCGCCGGGC
Organism: Alphaproteobacteria bacterium; assembly: GCA_030428025.1. Lineage (GTDB taxonomy): Bacteria > Pseudomonadota > Alphaproteobacteria > Rhodobacterales > Rhodobacteraceae > Roseovarius. Next base: position 426 of record JAUIBJ010000400.1, on the reverse strand, counting down.
TGATCTGCCGCGAGCACTGTTTCGCCAACAACCTGATCATGCGCCATGTGGGCGACCGCATGGTGATCTCGCCGCCGCTGGTGATCACCAGGGGCGAGATCGACACGCTGGTCGAGCGGGCGTGGAAGGCGCTCGACCTCGCGCACAAGCAGCTTGGCGACGAAGGGCTGATGAAGGCGGCCAGCTGAGGCGAGTTCGGCCGGAACAGGGTCGAAACGAACCGTTGAGACGAGGAAGGCAGCCGGGGCCCGGCTGCCTTTTTCGTTGGCGGCAGGGGGCCGGGCAGAAGCCCGGCCTGCGAGGGTCGCCCCTGCCTCAGGCCTTCACGAACAGCTTCCGCGGCACGTTGCAGAGCGTTTCGGCCGGCCCGTCTTCCTTGATCAGGATGGTTTCCGTGGTCTCCAGCCCCCAGGTTTCCATCCACAG
>JAUIBJ010000399.1 GCA_030428025.1 Alphaproteobacteria bacterium | reverse complement strand
TTTCCTGGGGGTTCGAGTTCACTGACGGGCTGAAGATCAGCTATGCCGTGGCCGCGTTTCTTCTGGTGGGCTGGGTGGCCTGGGCGCGCAACCTGAACCTCGCCGTGCTCCTCGCCTTCTGCGCGGTGCTGCTCTACTTCGGCCTCACCCGCCTGCCTTGGCCCGCGCTGATGGCCATGGCGACCTTGCTCAGCTGGCAACTGTCCGGACCGCGGCTGGCGGCAGGCACCTTTCTGGGGCTTCTCTTCCTCGTGGTGGCGGGGGTCTGGCCACAGGCGATGCTGTCGGTCTATCTCTGTGGGCTGGCGGTGCTGCTCTCCTTCGCCATCGGCACGGCGCTCGGCATCCTCGCTGCGGAATATGACGGCGTCTCGGCCTTCCTTCGGCCGATCAACGACACGCTGCAGACCATGCCGCTTTTCGTCATTCTCATCCCCTTCGTGATGATCTTCAAGATCGGCGAGTTCACGGCCCTTCTGGCAATCATGGCCTATGCCATCGTGCCAGCCATCCGCTATGCCGAGCACGGCCTGCGCAACATTCCCGGCCACGTGATCGAGGCAGCCACCGCCATCGGCTGCACCCGCAGCCAGCTTCTGTGGCGGGTGAAGTTTCCGCTTGCACTGCCGGTGATGATGCTGGGGCTCAACCAGACCATCATGTTCGGCATAGCCATGCTGGTCATCGCCGCGCTGGTGGGCACCAACGGGCTGGGCCAGAGAGTCTATATCGGGCTGGGCGACGGAGATTTCGGCGTCGGCATCGTGGCCGGATTCGGCATGGCGATCATCGCCATGATCGCCGACCGGCTGACCCAGTCCTGGAGCCATGCGCGGCAAGTGGAACTGGGCCTGAAGGCCGAGTGACCCTCAGCCAAGATCGAACATTTCCGGCACGGTCGCGCCGCCGACATCGCTGTCGATCACCGGCGAGCGCTGCGCTCTCTGCCATCGCCCGTCGATCCTGCAGGGGGCGTGCTCGGCCACAAGCACCGGCTTTCCCCGGATGAGGTCGGCCGCGCGCTCGGCCAGCATCAGCGTCGGCGCGTTGAGGTCGCCCGCCGTGGCCTGTGGCATGATCGAGCTGTCCACCACCCTGAGCCCGTCGAGCCCGTGCACCCGCGTCGACGGGTCGACCACCGCCAGCGGATCGGTCCCCATCCGGCAGGTACCGCAGGGGTGATAGGCGCTTTCAACCTTGCGCCTGATGAAGGTATCGAGCGCATCGTCCGACTGGCAGTCCGGCCCCGGCGCCAGTTCCTCGCCCCGGTAAGGGTCGAAGGCCGCTTGCGCAAAGACCTCGCGGGTGAAGCGGATCGCGGCCCGCATCTCCCGCCAGTCGTCTTGATGGCCCATGTAGTTGAACCGCACCTTCGGCGGCCCGCCGGGATTGTCGGGGTCGAGCCGCACCCAGCCCCGGCTTTTCGACCGCTTGGTGCCCACATGAACCTGAAACCCGTGCCCCTCGGCCAGCGTATTGCCGTCATAGGAGATGGCGATCGGCAGGAAATGCATCTGGATGTCGGGATAGCTGATCCCGGCCCGGCTGCGGATATGGGCGCCCGCCTCGAAATGGTTCGACGCGCCCAGACCGCCGCGCGACAAGAGCCAGCGCAGCCCGATCATCGCCTTGGCCGGCAGGCTCTGCGCGGAATAGAGCGTGATTGGCTGCGTGCAGGCCTGTTGCACATAGACCTCCAGATGGTCCATCAGGTTCTCGCCCACGCCCGGCAGATCGTGCAGCGGCGCGATCCCGGCCGCCTTGAGTTCCGACGCCGGGCCAATGCCCGAGCGTTTCAGAACAACTGGCGACAGGATCGAGCCGGCGCTCAGGATCACCTCGCGCCCGGCGCGCGCGGTCTGGCGTTGGCCGTTGTGGGTGTAGTCCACCCCGACGGCGCGGCCGCCTTCCAGAACGACCCGTTCCACCATCGCATGGGTGAGCACACGCACATTCCCCCGCGCCACGGCGGGACGCAGATAGGCCACGGCGGCGGAGCAACGCTCGCCCGCCTTCACGTTCATCTCCATCGGGCCGAAGCCCTCGTGCTGCACATCGTTCATGTTGGCGCTGCGGGGATAGCCCGCCTGCACCCCCGCCTCGACGAAGGCCGCGAAAAGCGGGTTGGTCTCGCCCCCGCGAACGATGCGCATGGGCCCACCGCGCCCGCGGATCTTGCCCGTGTCAGCGGCATCCTCCAGCCGCTGGAAATAGGGCAGCACATTGGCCCAGTGCCAGCCCGTGGCACCGCGCGCCGCCCAGAGTTCGTAATCCATCGGGTTGCCCCGCACCCAGCACATCCCGTTGATCGTCGACGACCCGCCCAGCCCCTTGCCGCGCGGCAGGTTCATCCGGCGCCCGTCGAGATGCGGCTCGGGCTCGGTGCGAAAGCCCCAGTTGAACCGCTCTGTATTCATCGGCATCGACAGCGCGGCGGGCATCCGGGTGATCAGCGCCCGGTCGTCGCCGCCTGCCTCGAGTACCAGGATGCGACGGCGCGTGTCCTCGCCCAGCCGATGCGCCAGTACGCAACCAGCCGATCCCGCACCGACGATGATGTAGTCGTAGGCCTCCACGCCCCCACCTCACCCGATCATGGCGAAATACTTCGTCACGGTCTCTTCCTGCTTCCAGGTGCCGGTAAAGCCCTTGGGCAGCAGAAAGGCCTGGCCGGGTCCGAACCGGTCGCGGCTACCGTCGGGATAGATCAACTCGATATGGCCCGCGATGAGATACATGAACTCGTCATAAGCGTAATCGACAATCTCGTCGGTATAGGGCTCGCAGACCCAGGTACCCATCCGCACCTCGCCCGAGGGCCTTTCGACCACCAGGTTCTCCCACTCAACGGGCGCTGGCACTTCCGGCGCGCTCATCGCCATCCCGCGCGGCGCGGCCTGCCGCGCATGAGCATCGGCGTCGGTCATGTCAATGGCACGGATCATTCTCTTCCCCTCCGGCACCGGCCCCCATGCGCCCGACGGCGCGGACCGGCCCTTTCTTGGTACGCCACCGGCGATCGGAATCCTACCGGGGACTTCCGTCCTGAGGGCAGATTTCGGATTGGAGGGTGTTGTCGTGGTGCCCTGGGTCGTCTGTCATGATGGCGCAAAACGAGGCAATTCGGTTTACAATTTGTGCGAGTTCCCGCTGCCACAACTCGGCCAAACACGGTCTTCAAGGAAACATCGCCTCCCGTTTTCGCTCTCATCGGATGCCGTCAGTTGACAGGAAAACAATGCCAGAGCAGAAGACTTTGAGATCACAGGAGCAAGTCGCAATGGAGGACGTGTGAACACGGCGCCAATTTTTCGCATCGTCGGGCCGTTCTCGGTGCCATGTCTCGTGCTTGGCTTGTTTTTCTTCGCTGCATCCCTGACGCCATCTCTGATACCGCGTGGCCCGATGGTGCAGGGCGTTCTGGGCGGACTTGTGACGGCGCTCGGCTATCTCGTCGGCCAAGTCATAGGACTGTTGTGGCGCGCTGCCGATATGCCCCGCCTGTCGGGCCGGCCTGCAAGAATACTGACGTGGAGCATCGCAGCCGGCACTTTGGCAGTCTTCGTGTGGGTACTGGCCTCCAGCCTGACCTGGCAGAACGACCTGCGGGGGAAAATGGGCATGGAACCCGCGGACGCGCTGCGCCTGTGGCAGATCCTTTTCGTCGCGGCGGTGACGTTCGCCGCCGCCTTTGCCCTGGGGCGTCTCGTCGCGTCGCTGTTCCGGCTGGTCCGGGCAAGGTTCTACCGAGTGATGCCGCCACGTCGGGCCAATGTGCTCGGCCTCGTGACCGTTGTGGCGCTTCTATTCGTGGTGACCCGCGACGGTATTCTCGACCACGTCGTCACCGCTCTGGACGAAAGCTACGAGGCGGCGCAGGCGCTTTTCGACAATGCCCCGCCACCGCCTGCCGATCCCCGTATGACCGGCAGCGTCCACTCGCTGATCGACTGGGATGCCATCGGCGCACCGGGGCGCGACTTCATAACTTCGGGGCCGGATGCAGCCGCGATCTCGGCTTTCACCGGCCGGCCGGCAATGGACCCGATCCGCGTCTATGTGGGCCGGGCCAACGCCGAAACGCCGCGCGCGCGGGCGGAACTTGCCCTGGAGGAGTTGAAGCGGCAAGGGGCCTTCGAACGCTCCGTCCTGATCGTGGCCAGCCCGACCGGGACCGGCTGGATGGACCCCGGATCGCACGACCCGGTGGAGTACATGCACAATGGCGACATTGCGACGGTCGCGGCGCAATATTCATACCTGCAGTCCCCGCTGGCCC
>JAUIBJ010000398.1 GCA_030428025.1 Alphaproteobacteria bacterium | reverse complement strand
CGAGGTGCGTCGGGGCATACCACTCCGGGGCGTGAAGAAGTTCTCAGTCACACTGGGACCGTTCTGTCAGCCTTTTGCGTCAAGTTCCGACAGCGCTTGCCGGATGGACTGCGGGCGGGGGTCGTCCGGCGGCAGTGTGGCGGCAAGCGCTTCGGCTCTCGTATAGGCGTCGCGCGCACTGTCGGTCTCGCCCAGGACACGGTAGGCGTTGCCGAGCCGCATCCAGCCGTCCAGATCCTCAGGCGCGGTGGCCAGCCGATCCGCCAGCCGCTCCACCATCGACCGGATGAAGGCAGCCCGGTCGGCCTCGCTCATCTCCGCCGCGGCGGCGACGTCGCTTTCCGACGGGCCAGGCGCGGCACCGGCCGCCATCGGTGCGAAGTCCGCGAGGCTGAGAGCTTCGCGGCCGATCGATTCGCCGATGCGATTGGCCTGCGCAATGAAGATGTCCATCCAGGGTTCCGGACGGCCGGCTGCGTTCAGGCGCGAAACCAGCAGGTCATGGGCTTCGGCGCCGTCGCCAGCCTGATTGAGGGCGATCGCCTCATAGAATGTCGCCGCCGGATTGGAGGGATCCATCTTCAGCGCGGTCCGGATCGCGTCACGGGCCTTCGGCGTGACAATTCCCTCATCTGCGGCGACAAGCGCCTCGGCGTATTGCGACAGGGTCGCCGAGGTCGCGTCGGGACGATCCACCACCTTCGCGACCGCAGATGCGGCGTCCGCATAGCGCCCCATCCGCATGTAGGTCTGCGCCAGCAACATCCATCCCTCAGTCGGGCCGCCGACCGGATCGCTCTTAAGACGCTCCGTCAGCTGTTGGGTCAACTCGGTGATGCGGGTCTGCTCGTCGCGTTCGTCCTGCCGGTCGGCGAAAGCCACGCTGGGTATTTCCGGCGAACCGAGTTGCGTGTAGAGCGCGCCGGCGGCCAGGGGAACCAGAAGCGCCGCGATCCACACGACCCGGTGTCCCTTCTGGCCGGACGGGGCCGCGTGTGCCGGTGCGCCGCGCCGGTGCAGGGCCAGAAGCCGGCGCTTGATCTCGACCTGTGCCGCGCGCGCTTCGTCGTCGGTGATCAGCCCGCGTTCGGCGTCAGCCTCCACCTCGCGAAGCTGATCCGCGAGGATGGAAATTGAACCGTCGATGCGATCCGACGCCGTTGCGGCCACGGCGCGCAATGGCACAAGCATGAACACCGTGGCAATTGTGGCCAAGGCAACCAAAGCAATCCACAGCATCAAGACGCACTCCCCTTGGTCCGAGCCAGCATCTCCGCGACCACGGCTTCCTCATCCACGCTGAGCGCGGCGGCGGCCCTCCGCTTTCGCGCCTTTGTCAGCGTCACTGTCGCGCCACCCGTACCGAGCAGGATCAGGACCGCCGGAGCCAGCCACAGCACGAGCGTCTCCCCGTTAAACGGCGGCTTCAACAGGACGAAATCGCCGTAGCGGGCCCGAACGAACTCGATCACCTCGGCGTCGGTGTCGCCGGCGACGAGCCTTTCGCGGATGAGCAGCCGCAAGTCGCGGGCCACGCCAGCGTTAGAACTGTCGATATCCTGATTCTGACAGACCACGCAGCGCAGGTCTTTCGAGATCTCTCTCGCGCGCGCCTCGAGGGCGGGGTCGGCCAACATCTCGTCCGGCTCGACGGCGCCCGCGGACAGCGGCAGCGACACCGCCATCACCGTCGCAAGGAGGGCTTTCCGGATCATGTTCCCGCCCCGCCTGCCGATCGCGCCTGTTCCAGCGCCGTGGCGAATTTCTCCTCCGCCTCGGCGCCGACGATCGGCCCGACATAGCGATAGAGGACGGTGCCGTTGCCGGCGACGATGAAGGTTTCGGGCACGCCCGATATGCCCCACTCGATGCCGGCGCGGCCGTTCAGATCGGAGCCGATCCGTTCGTAGGGATTGCCCAGCTCGGCAAGCCACGCACGGGCGTCTTCGGGTTTGTCCTTGTAGTTGATCCCGAAGAGGCGAACCCCGTCGCGTTCGACCATCCGGGTCAGAACTGCGTGCTCGGCCCGGCAGGGTACGCACCAGGACGCGAACACATTGACCACGACCGGCTCCGGGTTCCCGATCAGGTCTGATCGGGCGACGCCCGGGACATTCACGCCCTCGATGGGTGGCAGGTCGAACTCCGGAGCGGGCTGGGAGATCAGCACCGACGGGATGGCGTTGGGGTCGCGGTCGGGGTTCAGACCCCAAAGGAAGAACGCACCGAGGACGAGCGCGAGCAGGATTGGCATGGCAGCGAGGATGCGGGTCATCGGCCTACTCCGCCGGAGTGGGTTGTGGGGCGGTCACGACGGCGCGGCGCGGGGCGCCGACCCGCAACCGCCTGTCCGAAAGCGAGATGCCGCCGCCAAGGACGAGAAGGATCGCTCCAACCCAGATGAACCCGACCAATGGTTCGTAGAGAATCCGCAATGTCCAGGCCCCCTGATCGGCGGCGGCTTCCAAGGCCGGCCGCGAGATCGAAGCATAAAGATCGCCGGCTAGCGTGGATCTGATGGCGGATTCGGTCGTGCTGCTTTGGGCGACCGGGTAGGACCGCCGCTCTGGATAGAGCTTCGTCACCGCGGCGCCGTTTTGGCCTACCGACAAGGTGCCGCGATCGGCAAAATAGTTCGGGCCCTGGAGACGCTCGACGCCGTCGAAGCGGACATCGAAGCCGGCGATGGCGACCGTGGTGCCCGGCTGGACGAAAACGACCACTTCCGACTTCCATGCGGTGGAGCCGACAAAGCCGAAGACCGCGATGGCCAGACCCGCATGCGCCAGTGCCATGCCGTGTGCCGCGCGCGGCAGATTACGCGCCCGGCGCATCGCCTCGGCGAACGGCACATCGAACAGACGGATTCGGCCAGCCCATTCCCGCAAGACCGAGAACAGCAGCCATGCGGCGATCGCGAACGTCAAATAGGCAAGGGCAGGCCCGCCCGCGGCCACATACCACGCCACGAGCGCGGCCAGACCGGCGAGCAGCGCGACGAAACGCAGCCGCTGAAACACGGCGCCGAGATCCGCGCGCTTCCAGGACAGGAATGGTCCGATCCCGGTCATCACGAGCAGAGGTAGCATCATCGGGACGAACGCGGCGTCGAAGAAGGGTGGCCCAACAGAGATCTTTTCACCGGCCACGGCTTCCGCGAACAGCGGATAGAGAGTACCCATCAGCACCGTTGCGGTCGCCGCGGCGAGCAGCAGGTTGTTGATGATCAGCCCGCCCTCGCGGCTGATCGGCGTGAATAGTCCGCCGTCCTCCAGCACCGGTGCGCGCCAGGCGAAGAGTGTCAGCGAACCGCCGATCGAAAGTCCCAGTAGACCGAGGATGTAGAGCCCACGTTCCGGGTCGACCGCAAAGGCGTGAACCGACGTCAGTAGCCCCGAGCGAACGACGAACGTCCCGAGCAGGGACAGCGAGAACGTCAGGATCGCCAGCAGGATCGTCCAGCTTTTGAAGGCGTCGCGCTTCTCGGTGACGATGGCTGAATGCAGAAGCGCCGTGCCCATGAGCCAAGGCATGAAACTGACGTTTTCCACCGGATCCCAGAACCACCAACCGCCCCAACCGAGCTCGTAGTAGGCCCACCAGGAGCCAAGCGCGATCCCGGCCGTCAGACTCATCCAGGCGGCCAGGGTCCATGGCCGGACCCAGCGGGCCCAGGCTGCATCGACCCGTCCTTCGATCAGGGCAGCGACGGCGAACGAAAAGACGATGGAGAAGCCGACATACCCGCCGTAGAGAAGTGGAGGATGCATGGCCAGACCAACATCCTGCAGAAGGGGGTTCAGGTCGTTGCCATCCAGCGGCGGCGGAAATACCCGTTCGAACGGGTTGGACGTCAGCAGCAGGAACGACAGAAACCCGGTGCTGATCCAGGCCTGCACCGACAGCGTCCGCGCCTTAAGCGAATCCGGGATATTCGACCCGAAGAGCGACACACCCGCCCCGAAGACCGCGAGGATCAGCACCCAAAGCAGCAACGAGCCCTCGTGGCTTCCCCAGGTTCCGGCGATCTTGAAAAGCATGGGTTTGAGCGAATGCGAGTTCTCGACGACATTTGCAACGGTGAAATCGCTGACCAGGAAAGACCGCATGAGTGCGGCGAACGCGACTCCGATGAACAACAGTTGAGCGATGGCCGATATGCGCGCGCTCTGCATCCAGAGGTGATTGCCGCGGGCAGCCCCCAGTATCGGCAGGACGCTCTGCACCAGCGCTATGGCGAAAGCGAGGGTCAGCGCGAATTGCCCGATTTCTGGTATCATGACTGGTCCC
>JAUIBJ010000397.1 GCA_030428025.1 Alphaproteobacteria bacterium | reverse complement strand
CGCTGTTCATCTGGGTTCTGCGCCACACCGAAGAGCCGGTGTCGCAAAGGGATCTGTCCGGCGAATACATGGACGGTGTCATCCGCTACGGGGTGATCGCGACGGCACTTTGGGGCGTCGTCGGCTTTCTCGTGGGCACCATCATCGCGTTCCAGCTTGCCTTTCCGCAGCTGAATTTCGAATGGGCGCAGGGATATCTGAATTTCGGGCGCCTTCGGCCGCTGCATACCAGCGCCGTGATCTTCGCCTTCGGCGGCAACGCCCTTCTGTGCACGTCCTTCTATGTGGTCCAGCGCACCAGCGCCGCGCGGCTCTGGGGCGGCAACCTCGCCTGGTTCGTCTTCTGGGGCTACCAACTCGTGATCGTGCTCGCCGCGACCGGATATCTGCTGGGGGCCACGCAGGGCAAGGAATACGCCGAGCCCGAATGGTATGTCGATCTGTGGCTGACCATCGTCTGGGTGGCGTATCTGCTGGTCTTCATGGGCACGCTGATGAAGCGGAAGGAACCGCATATCTATGTGGCCAACTGGTTCTACCTCAGCTTCATCCTGACCGTGGCGATGCTGCATATCGTCAACAACCTCTCGATCCCCGTCTCGATCTTCGGCTCGAAATCGGTGCAGGTCTTCTCGGGCGTTCAGGATGCGATGACCCAGTGGTGGTACGGCCATAATGCGGTGGGCTTCTTCCTGACCGCCGGCTTCCTGGGCATGATGTACTATTTCGTGCCGAAACAGGCCGAGCGGCCCGTCTTCAGCTACAAGCTGTCGATCATCCACTTCTGGGCGCTGATCTTCATTTATATCTGGGCCGGCCCGCACCACCTGCACTATACCGCGCTGCCCGACTGGGCCTCGACGCTGGGCATGGTGTTCTCGGTCGTGCTGTGGATGCCCTCCTGGGGCGGCATGATCAACGGCCTGATGACGCTGTCGGGCGCATGGGACAAGCTGAGGACCGACCCGATCATCCGGATGATGGTGATTTCGGTGGGCTTCTACGGCATGTCGACCTTCGAAGGCCCGATGATGTCGATCCGCGCGGTCAACTCGCTGTCGCACTACACCGACTGGACGATCGGCCATGTGCATTCCGGCGCGCTTGGCTGGAACGGGATGATCACCTTCGGGGCGCTCTACTTCCTGGTGCCGAAACTGTGGAACCGCGAACGGCTCTACAGCCTCAGCCTGGTGAGTTGGCACTTCTGGCTGGCCACGATCGGCATCATTCTCTACGCCGCGTCGATGTGGGTGACCGGCATCATGGAAGGCCTGATGTGGCGCGAAGTGGATGCCAACGGCTTCCTGGTCAACTCCTTCGCCGATACGGTTGCCGCCAAGTTCCCCATGTACGTGGTGCGTGGCCTGGGCGGTGTGCTCTACATCACCGGCGCAATCATCATGTGCTACAACCTCTACATGACCATCCGGCGGAGTCCGGCCGTCTCGGCCGATAACTCCCTGGTCCCGGCCGAATAAGAGGAGGGACTGAATATGGCAATTCTCGACAAACATACTATCCTGGAAAAGAACGTCACTTTGCTGGCCATCCTTTCCCTCCTGGTGGTCACGATTGGCGGTATCGTTCAGATCGCACCGCTCTTTTGGCTGGAAAACACGATCGAGGATGTGGAGGGCATGCGCCCCTACACCCCGCTCGAACTGGCCGGGCGCGAGATCTATCTGCGCGAAGGCTGCTATGTCTGCCATAGCCAGATGATCCGGCCCATGCGGGACGAGGTGGAACGCTACGGCCACTACAGCCTCGCGGCGGAAAGCCAGTATGACCATCCGTTCCAGTGGGGTTCCAAGCGCACCGGGCCGGATCTGGCCCGGGTCGGGGGCCGCTACTCGGATGAATGGCACGTGGACCATTTCCGCAATCCGCAGTCTGTGGTGCCGGAATCGGTGATGCCGAAATACGGGCATCTGGAAAACACACCGATCGACGGCAAGTACATCGGTGACCTGATGGCCACCAACGCCTTTGTGGGTGTGCCCTATACCGACGAAATGATCGAAAACGCGCAGGCCGACTTCGCGGTGCAGACCGATCCGTTCGGCGATTTCGACGGGCTGATCGAGCGCTATGGCGAGAAGGTCAACGTGCGCAACTTCGACGGGCAGGAGGGCATTTCCGAGGCCGATGCCCTGATCGCCTATATGCAGATGCTGGGCACGCTGGTCGATTTCTCGACCTTCACGCCCGTGGCCAGCCGGTAAGGGGAGCGGATCATGGAAACTTATTCCCTTCTGCGTGAATTCGCCGACAGCTGGATGCTGCTCTTCCTCTTCGCCTTTTTCGTCGGCGTCGTGATCTGGGTGTTCCGCCCCGGCGCCGGGAAGTCCTACGAGGAGACCGCGAACATCCCCTTCCGGCATGAAGACAAGCCCGCGCCCCGGCGTGCGGACAGCGCCAAGGAGGCGTGAGATCATGGCAAAAGAACCCAAGCACAATCAGGAGCCGGAAACCACCGGGCACGAGTGGGACGGCCTGAAGGAATACAACAACCCCTTGCCGCGCTGGTGGGTGTGGGTTTTCTACCTCACCATCATCTGGGGCATCTGGTACACCATCGCCTATCCGGCCTGGCCGGGTATCAAGAACGCCACCGCCGGTTACATGGGTTGGTCGACGCGGGCCAACGTGGCCGAGGCGATCGCCGAGGCCGAGGCGGCCAATGCCGGGATAAACGAAAAGCTGGCCTCGGTCGAACTGACCGCGATCCAGACCGACCCGGAGCTGCAGGGCTATGCCACCTCGGCGGGGGCAGCGGTGTTCCGCACCTGGTGCGCCCAGTGTCACGGGGCCGGCGCAGCCGGGGCCAAGGGCTATCCCAACCTGCAGGATGACGCCTGGCTCTGGGGCGGAACGATGGAGGACATTCATTACACCGTCACCCACGGTATCCGCAACGAGGACGACCCCGATGCCCGCTATTCCGAGATGCCGGCCTTCGGCGAGATCCTGGAAGGCGAACAGATCGCCCAGGTTGCCAACTACGTGATGCGCCTGTCGGGTCAAACCCCGCAGGATGCGGCCGCCGCGGACGCCGGCGAAGAGGTCTTTCTCGACAACTGCGCCGCATGCCACATGGATGACGGCACTGGCGACAAGTTTCAGGGCGCGCCCAACCTGAGCGATGCGATCTGGCTCTATGGCGGCGACTACGACACCATCGTCCAAACCGTCACCTACAGCCGCTATGGCGTGATGCCGCCGTGGAGCGAACGGCTCAGCGAGGCCGAAATCCGCGCCGTCGCCACCTATGTCCACCAGCTGGGCGGCGGCGAGTAGGCGAGACCGACAGATACCCGCAGGCGGCATGCGCGCCGCCTGCGGGGTAGGCACCGGCCCTTCCGTCCTGTTCGCGCGTTTCCTGGAAGGCCGGTGCCATCATTACAGCACCCCAGTGTGCATGCACACCGCGATACGCCGCCCGGCCGAAAGTGCCTGGCGGCGTCTCTTCATTGTGGGGCCCCGCGCGGATTCAGCGGTCCGCGGGCACTCGGGGCCAGCGGCCGCCGCGCCACGGCCAGCGCTGCGTCTGCCGCTCGCGGGCGGCAAGGTGGGGGTGAAAGACGATCGGGTCCATCACACACGCCTCCCGGCCAGATGTGCCTCGATCTCGGCGTCGCGGCGGTTGTCGAACCTCTCGCCACGCACCCAGTGCGAGGGCGCGGCCCAGCGATCACGGCGATCGGTGCGGGTGGCGGTATTGAAAGTATTTGCGAATATACCAAGCATGGCGTTTCCTTTCCGTTTGCTGATTTCTGTTTGTAATCTGGGGGAAGCAGCCCCATTTTGCGACTCAGGAAAATTTTGGATATGTAAGTTGAAATGACATGACGGATTGGCTGAACCTGCCGCCCCTCTCTGCCCTTCGCGCTTTCGCGGCGCTTGCCGAAAGGGGCTCTGTGACCGCCGCCGGTGACAGCCTCAATGTCAGCCATGCCGCCATCAGCCAGCAACTGCGGGCGCTCGAGACGCATATGGGACTTGCCCTGGTCGACCGGTCGGGCCGCAAGCTGGTGCTGACGGCCGAGGGGCGGCAGTTGGCCGATGCGCTGACCGCAGGCTTTGGCGCCATCGCCCGGACGGTCGAGATGTTGACCGGCGCCGACGCCCACCGGCCCTTGCAGATCTCGACCACGCCGGGGTTCGCGGCGCAATGGCTGATGCCCCGGATGCTGGATTTCCGAAACCGGCATCCGCATATCGATGTGATGATCAACCCCACCCCTGATGTCGTGGCGCTCGAACCGGGAAGGATCGACATCGCGCTGCGCC
>JAUIBJ010000396.1 GCA_030428025.1 Alphaproteobacteria bacterium | reverse complement strand
TCTTCCTCTTCATCTCGGCGCTGTCATTCCTCGGCCTCGGCATCCAGCCGCCCACCGCCGACTGGGGCGGCATGGTCCGCGAAAGCGCCAAGCTGATCGGCTTTGCCGATTTCTCGACCTGGCAGACGGCGACATTCGGCCTTGCGCCGCTGCTACCAGCCGGGGCCATCGCGCTGCTGACCATCGGGGTCAACCTGATCGTCGACTGGGTGCTGCACATGTCCTCGGGCCTCAAGGAGTAACGCATGAGCGATCTGCTGCTGGAGATGACCGATATCCGTATCGAGGGACGCTCCGACCGGGCATGGAAGCCCATCATCAAGGGTGTCGATCTGGCGCTGAGGCGCGGCGAGATCCTGGGCCTCATCGGCGAGAGCGGCGCCGGCAAATCGACGCTGGGCCTCGCCGCCATGGGCTATACCAAGGGCGGCTGCCGGATCAGCGGCGGCTCGATCAGGTTCGACGGGCAGGAGCTGGTAGGTGCGAATGCCAATACCCTGCGCAAGCTGCGCGGCAAGCGCATTGCCTATGTCGCGCAATCCGCGGCCGCAGCCTTCAACCCAGCCTACAAGCTGATCGACCAGTATTCCGAAGGCCCGGTCAAGCATGGCGTCATGAGCCGCGCCGAGGCGCAGCGCGATGCGGTCGAGCTCTATCGCAAGATCCGCCTGCCGGACCCCGATCAAATCGGCTTTCGCTATCCGCATCAGGTCTCGGGCGGGCAGCTTCAGCGCGCGATGACGGCGATGGCCATGTCCTGCCGCCCCGATCTGATCGTCTTCGACGAGCCGACGACCGCGTTGGACGTGACCACCCAGATCGAGGTTCTGGCCGCGATCCGTGACATCGTGCACGAATACAATACCGCCGCGATCTACATCACGCATGATCTGGCGGTCGTCGCGCAGATGGCCGACCGGATCAAGGTGCTGCTACGCGGCGAAGAGGTCGAGGATGCGCCCGCACGCGACATGCTGGCCGATCCCCAAGAGGACTACACCAAGTCCCTCTGGGCCGTTCGCGAATTCCGCCGCGATCCCCTGCCCCCGCAGGAGGAAGGCATCGCGCCGCTGCTGGAAATCGAGCGGGTCACGGCAGGCTATGGCGCAGTCACGGTCCTCAAGGATATCGACCTGACGATCACGCGCGGATCGACCGTCGCGATCGTCGGCGAAAGCGGATCGGGCAAGTCCACCCTCGCGCGTGTCGTGATGGGCCTCTTGCCGCCGTGGCAGGGCTCGATCGAATTCGACGGCACGCCCCTGCCCGCCTCGAGCCGGGATCGCACGCCTGATCTGCAACGCCATGTGCAGATGATCCACCAGATGGCCGATACCGCGCTGAACCCCAAGCAGCGCATCCGCGAGGTGCTTGGCCGGCCGCTGGAGTTTTTTCTCGGCCTCAAGGGCGCCGCCAAGGAGGCGCGCATCCGCGAGCTGCTCACCCTGATCGAGCTCGATCCGGACGAATTCATCGACCGCTTGCCCGGCGAGCTGTCAGGAGGGCAGAAACAGCGCGTCTGCATCGCCCGCGCACTGGCGGCCGAGCCCGAATTCATCATCTGCGACGAGGTGACTTCCGCACTCGATCAGCTGGTCGCCGAGGGCATCCTGCGCCTTCTGGACCGGCTGCAGCGCGAGATGAACCTGACCTACATGTTCATCACGCATGATCTGGCGACGGTTCGCTCCATCGCGGATACCGTGGTGGTGATGCAACGCGGCGTCATCGTCGAGCAGGGCACCAAGGACGACATCTTTACGCCGCCCCACGCCCCCTATACCGAGCTTCTTCTGTCATCGGTGCCTGAAATGGATCCCGAGTGGCTGACCCGGCTTCTGGCCGCCCGGGGCGAAAGCGGGCAAGGCGCGTCATGATGGGTCTTGCGTTCGGCACCTTGTCATCGCCCCTCGATCTCGATGCCGCTGGCAAGCGGGCGGGGCAATACGGCCTGACGCATTCGGGCAACCGGCACGCCTTTTCGGCAATCCGCGCACCGCTGGGCGTGATACGCGGCGAGGATGGCCCCACCGCCCTGATCTGCGGCGGCAACCATGGCGACGAATATGAAGGGCAGATCATCGCCCGCCGGCTCTTCGAGCGGCTCGAGCCCGAAGATCTGCACGGCCGCCTCATCCTCGCGCCCGCGCTCAACATGCCTGCGATCGAGGCCGTCAGCCGCACATCGCCGCTGGATGGCGGCAACCTGAACCGCTCCTTCCCCGGAGAGGCCCATGCCGGCCCCACCCGCGAGATTGCAGGTTTCGTGGCCACGCAGCTCATGCCGCTGGCCGATATCGCCATCGACCTGCATTCGGGCGGGACGGGCACCGCCTATCTCGACGCCGCCTATCTTTGCCTTTCGGGCGATGCGGCCCGCGATGCGCAAACCCGCGCCATGGCCACGACAATGGGCCTGCCTTTCGCGATGGTCGTGCCGCCCGGCGACACACCCGGAGATTTCGACGGGGCCGCGCATGCGGCGGGCTGCGCCATGCTGTCCTGCGAGCTGGGGGGCGAGGGCAAGGTTTCGCAGCACTCGCTCGAGAACGGTTGGCAAGGCATCCTGCGCGTGCTGATCGACGCGGGCATCCTGAGCGCGTCGGCAGCGGCGCGTCTTGGCGCCGAACCCGCGCCGCAGACGCGCTTTCTGGATCTAGGAGCCGCCTCGGCGCACGTGACTTCGGATCACCATGCGCTTGCCGAGCCGCTGGTACAGATGGGCGAGGCCGTATCAAAGGGGCAGCCTGTTGCCCGCCTGCGCGATCTGCACCGTATGGATGTTCCGGCCATCGACCTCACCGCGCCCGCCTCGGGCATTGTCGCCATTCAGCGCGCAGGGGCGTTGGTCGCGCCGGGAGATCATCTATGCGTGATCTGCCCGGAACTCTCCGGCGCAGCTCTGGATACCCTGCTGGAGCAGGCCGCGCGCTGCGCGGGCTAGATATCCAGCACCACCGGCCCCTTGGGACGGGCGCAGCAAATCAGCACCTCCCCCGGAGCTGGCGGGTTCAGTGGATCCTCGAAATATTCGACCTCGCCCGAGATCAGCGCGCATTTGCACGTGTTGCAGATCCCCGCACGGCAACTGAATTCAGGCGCGAGGCCCGCAGCCTCGGCCAACTCGAGCAGGGACGCGGATTCTCCGTCCCATGTTGCCGCCTTGCCGGATTTGCGAAACGTCACATCGCCCGCCACTGCGAAAGGCGCCGCTTTCGGGGCCAGCTCGACTGCGGTTTCATCGCTGGCCCAGGCATCGGGGTTGGTCAGGAAGGTCAGCGAGCGGATCGAGGCCGCCGCCTTCGACGCGGCCTGCGATGGCGCAACGGAGGACGCGGGGCTCACCTGATCCAGTGACATCGCCTTGCCGAAAAACTCGTAAGCGATCCGGTCCTTCGGGATGCCCAGCTCCTGGAGCAACTGGTACATCGCCGCCATGAACGGCGCAGGGCCGCACATGTAGGCCTCGTAATCACCGATCGGGACATGGTCTTGCAGGAATGCCTTGTCGATCACCCCCTCGGCGTGAAAGCGCGCGTCGCGACGATCCTCCTCGGAGGGCGTGCGATAGACAAAGAATGCGTGGATATTTTCGCCCGCCAATGCCTCGACCTCGTCACGCAACGCGTGGACCGCACCATTCTCGCAAGCATGGATGAAATAGACGTCGCGCCCGCTATCCTTGAGGCTGTGCAGCATCGACACAAGCGGCGTCAGCCCGACCCCGCCCGACAGGAGCAGAACGGGACGGCGGCTTGTCTCGTCGAGGACGAAACCGCCGCGCGGGGCCGCGATCTCGATCTGGTCGCCTTCCTGCACCCCGTCGTGAAGCCAGCACGATCCCACGCCATCGGGCGCGCCGCCCTGCCCCGCCTCGCGTTTCACCGTGATGCGGTGGGCCTGCCCGTCGGAAACATGGTTCGAGACCGAATAGGTCTTGAGCACCGGAGCGTCCGCGCCCGGCACCCGCAGCGTCAGGTATTGACCGGGCAACGGAGACCAGAGCGGCGCCCCATCCGCCGGCTCGAGATAAAAGGAGGTGATGATGTCGCTCTCGCGCAGCTTGCGAGCGACCCGGAACGCGCGGAAACCGCCAGCCATGTCACTGGCTCATCTTGGCGTCGACCATCGCCTCTTCGGCGATCATCGCTTCCAGTTGCCGCCGGAATCGCAGCTGGCCCGCGTCGATATGCAGGTCGATATGCGGTGAAGTTTTTTCGGTCATGCCGATCTGCACCTCGTTCAGAACGGCGCGATCCTCTTCGAATGCGCTGCGCACGTCCTCGCTCATCATTTTCG
>JAUIBJ010000395.1 GCA_030428025.1 Alphaproteobacteria bacterium | reverse complement strand
AGCCAGTGGATCACCGGGCCCGAGGCACGGCGATGGGTGCATTTGCTGCGGGCCCGGCACGATGCGGTGATGGTGGGGGCGGGCACGGCGCGGGCCGACGACCCGATGTTGACCGTGCGGGGGCTGGGCGTGACGCGCCAGCCCGTGCGGGTGGTGATCTCGCGCCGGCTCGATCTGCCGCAGGACAGCAAGCTTGCCCGGACGGCCGGCGAGGTGCCGCTCTGGCTCTGTCACGGGCGCGATGTGGAGGCGGACCGGGCCGAGGCCTGGGCGGCGCGCGGCGCGCGGCTCCTGCAATGCGAGGTGTCGGGGCGGCAGGTGGACCCGGCCAGCGTCTGCGCGGCACTCGGGGCAGAGGGACTGACACGGGTTTTCTGCGAAGGCGGTGGGGCGCTGGCCGCGTCGCTCTTGGGTGCAGGGCTGGTCGACGAACTTATCGGTTTCACCGCGGGCCTCGCGCTCGGCGCCGAAGGTCAGCCCGCGATCGGAGCGATGGGGATTTCCGCGCTGGCCGAAGCCGAGCGGTTCCGGCTGGTGGAACTGCGCGCGATAGGGGCCGACGCGATGCACCGCTGGATCAAGGCGCCCTAGAGGGTGCCGTCGGCGCGGCGGGTGTAAAGGCGCGCCCTGTCAGAACGGCAGATCGCGCCCGTCCCAGGTGCGGAAACAGCCGGTGCTGCTCAGGTCCAGCCGGTCGAATTCCGCCACCAGCCCGTCGGCGGCCTCGTCCACGCCGATCTCGCCATCGGGTCCGCCCATGTCGGTGCGCACCCAGCCCGGGTGATAGATGCCCACGGCGATCTCCAGCGGTTCCAGATCGACGGCCAGGTTGCGCCCGAGATTGAGGGCGGCGGCCTTGGAGGCGCGATAGGCATAGCTGCGCCCGGCGGCGAGTTCTTGGCTGCCCAGCCGGCTGGAGAGGATGGCGATGCGCGGGGCCTTGCCCTGCTGCAGGTTGGTCAGCAGCGCCTGCACCGTCAGAAACACGCCGGTGACATTTGTGGCGAAGGTCTCGGCCCAGGTTTCGGGCGCGAACCCGTCCACCAGCTTCTGGCCCTTGTCGGTATAGATGCCCGCGTTGCAGATGAGCAGATCCACCGGTTTTTCCGAGACGGCACGGCGCAGATCCTCGAAATCGGCGGGGTGGGCCACGTCGAGCGGCACCAGCCCCTCGACCGACCGGGCGGTGCCGGTCACCTCGTCGCCGCGATCGGCATAGCGGTCGTAGAGCGCCTTGCCGATGCCCCGCCCGGCACCCGTGATCACCACATGCATGCGCCTCTCCTCAGTTGGATTTCCGGTTCGGAAGGAAGGGCAGGGGAGCGACAGGCACCCCGTCTTCCAGAAGTTTCCGGGCCTCTTCCGGGCGCGCCTCGCCATAGATCGCGCGTTCGGGCGCGTTGCCCTCGTGGATGTCGCGGGCCTCGCGGGCGAAGTTCAGGCCAACATATTCCGAATTGGCCTCGATCTTCTTCTTCAGCTCCGCCAGCGCCTGTTCGGCGGGGCTGGCCGGGGCCGACAGCGGCGGATGTTCCGGCGCCACGGCCGTCTTGCGGCTGGCACGCACGCTGGGGGCCATCAGGGCCTTTTCCACCTCGGTCGAGCCGCAGACGGAACAGGCCACCATCCCGGCCGAGGTGAGCTTGTCGAAGGCGTCGGCCGACTGGAACCAGCTGTCGAACCTGTGATCCTGATCGCATTTGAGGGTGAACTGTATCACGCCGGGGCTCCATGAACGATTGACCGATACTTAACGGTATCCGACGCCATTTCAAGCCGGCATGCAGCCGGTCAGCCGCGCAGCTTGGCCGGGTCGAAGGCCAGAAGGATCTGCTTCAGTTCCGGCTCTTCCACCTTGGCGGCGGCCTTCTTCGGGCGCATCCATTTACGCCGGCGCTGGCCGGCTTCGGGATAGTCCTCGGCCAGCGCCTTGACCCGCACGGGATAGACCATGGCCACGCAAGGCAGTCCGCCATCCTCGGGCAAGAGCTTGTGATAGGAGAAAAGGCCCAGGCAGGGCCCGGCCACGCGGCCGGTGACACCGGCCTCTTCCCAAGCCTCCATCAGCGCGCTCTCGGCGGGGGTTTTGCCATCCACCGGCCAGCCCTTGGGGATGATCCAGCGCCGCGTTCCGCGCGAGGTGACCATCAGGACTTCCGGCTTGTCCTTTACCAACCGGTAGCACAGAGCGGCGAATTGCGTGCGCACATCGGTTTTGTGCCGCGACCGCAGCGCGATGGGAACCTGCTTTAGATAGTGCTGGGTCATCGGTCCTCTCCGCTGGCCCGTTCTGCTCTGTCTTTTGTATATACTTGTGACAGAGTCCACGGCAATTTGCGAGTCCGGAATTCGCAGGCCGGGGCGGAAAAACATAAATCCGATCAAATCTATCAGAATTTACAGGCGCCGTGAAGGCCGGCAGAGTCGGTCGCAGCCAGCCGGGTCGGTCAGCCATCACATCAGCGGAACTTGCATAAGGAGGGCGAAATGACAGTTGAATGGCGAGGCGGGGCCGTCACCCATGCGCCGAGTCGGCCCGACCGGTACAGGGGGCGCGAGGGATGATGACCCTGCGCCAGACCCCGACAGAAAACGGCACCCAGCCACACTACGACGTGCGCACCCCGATCGGCGAGGGTGCGTCCGCGGCGATCACGCTTGACAGGCAGACCTACACGCTTCGGATCACACGCGCCGGCAAGCTGATCCTGGCGAAATGAAACAGGACGACGCGGCGGGTTGCGGCATCTGCGCACGGCCTCCATATTCTTACTAAAATACTATGGAAACCGGTGGCGAATCGTGATCTGTCTGTCCGCGATGCGCCGCCCCGCGTGGTGGCACAAGGAGAGGCCGCGATGATCGTCTGTCATTGCATGTCGATTAGGGATCACGAGATTCGCAGCGCCGTCGACTGGATGCGCGCCGCTGACCCGGACACGCTGATCACGCCCGGCAAGGTATATCGCGCGCTTGGCAAGAAGGCGGATTGCGGCGGCTGCCTGCCGCTCTTCCTTGAAACCATGCACCAATGTGACAGTTTTGTAATACCGATGCAAAGGCGTGGCCCGGGCCGCGCCCGAACACAGGGAGACAGCCATGAAGGGTGACGACAAGGTCATCGAGTATCTCAACAAGGCCCTGCGCAGCGAGTTGACGGCGGTCAGCCAGTACTGGCTTCACTACCGGCTTCAGGAGGATTGGGGCTATGGCAAGAACGCCGCAAAATCGCGCGAGGAAAGCATCGAGGAGATGCACCATGCCGACAAGCTGATCCAGCGGATCATCTTTCTGGGCGGGCATCCCAACCTGCAGAAGCTCGACGCGCTCAGGATCGGCGAGACCCTGCGCGAGACGCTCGACGCCGACCTCGCCGCCGAGCACGAGGCGCGCACGCTCTATATCGAGGCGCGCGACCATTGCGAGCGCGTGAGCGACTACGTTTCGAAGAACCTCTTCGAGGAACTGATCGCGGACGAGGAGGGACATATCGACTTTCTCGAAACCCAGATCGACCTTTACGACAGCCTGGGTGCCGAGCGTTACGGTCTGTTGAATGCGAGTTCGGCGGACGAGGCGGAGTAGGGGGCGCTGCCCCCGTCGCCGCAAAGCGGCGACTCCCCCGGGATATTTGAGAAACAGAAGAAGAGCAGGGCGGCGCTTTACCGGCCCTCCCGCCGCCTATTCCGCGAAATGGCAGGCGGCCTCGGTGCCATTGGCGAGCGTCCGCAGTTCCGGCCGGTCGCGGCGGCAGATGTCCTCGGCCATCGGACAGCGCGGCGCGAAGGGGCAGCCGGGCGGCGGGTTGACCGGATCGGGCAGTTCGCCCGGCTTGCGCGGCTTGTCGAAGGATCCCCCTTCGAGCTTGGGGATCGCATCCAGCAGCAGCCGCGTATAGGGGTGTTTGGGCGCACGGAACAGTTCTTCGGTGCGGGCAAGCTCCATGATCCGGCCCAGATACATCACCGCCACGCGGGTGCCGAAATGCTCCACCACGCTGAGGTCATGGGTGATGAAGAGATAGGTCAGCCCGCGCTCGTCCTGCAGATCGGTAAGCAGGTTGAGGATCTGCGCCTGGATCGACACGTCGAGCGCCGAAATGGGCTCGTCCGCCACGATGAAGGCGGGGTTGGTCACGAGCGCCCGGGCGATGGCGATGCGCTGACGCTGGCCGCCCGAGAACTCGTGCGGCAGGCGGCGCTGCCAGCTCTGGTCGCAACCGGTGGCGTCGAGCACCTCTTCCACCCGGGTGCGCACCTGCGCTGTTGACATCTCGGGCATCAGGTGGCGCACCGGTTCGGCCAGC
>JAUIBJ010000394.1 GCA_030428025.1 Alphaproteobacteria bacterium | reverse complement strand
GAGAGGCGAGCCGATGGATATCCGCAAAGTGGGCGTTGTGGGCGCGGGCCAGATGGGCAACGGGATTGCCCATGTTCTGGCCGCGGCCGGATACGAGGTGCTGCTCAACGACATCTCGCAGGAGGCGCTCGACGCAGGGCTGGCCCATATCCGATCCAACATGGAACGCCAGGTCAATCGGGGCAAGCTGGAGGCCGCCGAGATGGAGGCGGCGATGAGCCGCATCGCCACCACTCTGACGCTGACCGATCTGGGCCAGACGGATCTGGTCATTGAATCCGCCACCGAGCGGGAGACCGTGAAGCAGGCGATCTTCGAGGATCTGGTGCCGCATCTGCTGCCGCACACGATCCTGACCTCAAACACCTCGTCGATCTCGATCACCCGGCTGGCCAGCCGCACCGATCGGCCCGAGAAATTCATGGGGTTCCACTTCATGAACCCGGTGCCGGTCATGCAACTGGTCGAACTGATCCGCGGTATCGCCACCGACAAGGAAACCTACGACGCCTGTTACAGCGTGGTCGAGAAACTGGGCAAGACCGCCGCCAGCGCCGAGGATTTCCCCGCCTTCATCGTCAACCGCATCCTGATGCCGATGATCAACGAGGCGGTCTATACGCTCTACGAGGGCGTGGGCAACGTCACCTCCATCGACACCTCGATGAAGCTGGGAACGAACCACCCGATGGGGCCGCTGGAACTGGCAGATTTCATCGGGCTGGACACCTGCCTTGCGATCATGAACGTGCTGCATGACGGGCTTGCTGATACCAAGTACCGGCCCTGCCCGCTGCTGACCAAATATGTCGAGGCCGGCTGGCTAGGCCGAAAGACGGGCCGTGGCTTCTACGACTACCGCGGCGAAACCCCCGTTCCGACGCGCTGACCGGTTCATGTGGGAACCGACTGGCTCCTGAACAGTGAAATGTGGCACGATCGGGCCCGACTGAGGCCAGAGAGTTTCACCCTTTACCCAGCGAAAGCGTATGCTGGCGTAACCAGGCCATGAAGCCGCGCGGATCGGTCTCCAGAAGCTTCATCCGGTCCTCGGCGATCGGGGCGCCCACCACCGGTTTCTGCGAGTGGTTGCAGCTGCGCACCACCTCGTGCAGCAGGAAGCTCTGGCGCAGGGTCGGCGAGATGCGATTGGCCATCTGGTAGATGCGGGAATTGGCCCCGGGGAAGAAGATCGGCACCACCGTGGCGCCAGAGCGGCGGATCATCTGTGCGGTGAAGACGTTCCATTCCCGCTCGATCACCGGCCCGAACATGCTGTCGGAGGAGGCCACCACGCCGGAGGGAAAGACGCTGATCACGCCGCCCTCCTTCAGATGCGCCATCGCCTTGGCGCGCATTTCCACAGATTTCCGCTGGGCGTCGGGCTCATGCGGGAAAGGCACCGGGATCATGTAGGAGGCCGCGACTTCGTCGATCCCGGTCAGAAGCGCCCGGGTAAGGATCTTGTAATCCGTCCGGCGCCGGCCGATCAGATCGGCCAGAATCATCCCATCGACCAGCCCGTGCGGGTGGTTGGCCACCACCACCACCGGCCCGTCGGGGGGGATGTTGTCGATCTCTTCCTGCGGGGTCAGAAGCGGGATGCCCATCGTATCGAGCGCCGCGCGCCAGAAGGGCTGGCCCGTGGGCGCGCCGCGCTTTTCGAACTCCCGTATCATTCGCAGGATGGTCAGCTTGCCGGTGAACCATTCGATCGCCCGGATGGTGAACGCGGCCGCTGGCGTATCGAAAGAATTGGCATAGGTCAGGCTGCGCCGGTCGTACTTGGTGAAATTCACCGTCTCCCCGGGCTGTTCCTGGGCCTGATCGTCCGTGCGTTCCGCCACCTGGTTCATTCCCGTCCTGCGCCGCGGCCCGACCGCCCGGGCGCCTTACATGTCTTCACCGAAACGATCCGCCACAAGCGCCTCGACCGCGTCGGCCAGGGCCTCGGCGTCGGGGCCCCAAGCACGCACGTCAATAGTCTTTCCTTTCGACGCTGCCAACATCAAAAGCCCCATGATGCTGTCGGCGCTGCTGGACTGGCCTTCGAGGCTGACTTCGGCCGATGCGTCGAACCCTTCGGCGACCTCCACGAGCTTGGCCGCCGCACGAGCGTGCAGTCCCTTCTCGTTCACGATCTTCAGATGCCGGTGTATTTTGTCGGTCATGAGGCCCCGTCTTGTCGTGCTTTGCCGGTCAGTCGGCCGTCACGTTGTGACTGTTGATATATTTCCGCCCGGCATCCATAGCGGCCCTGGCGGCCTCCGCAACGTCCAGATGCCGGCTCTTGGCCAGTTTGATCAGCATCGGCAGGTTCGCGCCATAGAGAATCCGGCGGTCTTCGGGCAGGCAGGCGCGGAGCGACAGGTTCGAGGGCGATCCGCCGAACATATCGGTGACAATGACCACCCCGTCGCCGGTATCGACCTCGTCAGCCGCGGCACAGATCTCGGCCTGTTTGTCGGCCCGGTCGCAATCGCTCTCGATCGTGATCCCGCGCAGGCCCGGCTGGGCGCCGACGACATGTTCGATCGCCTTCACGTATTCGAGGGCCAACCCGCCATGCGCCACGATCACGATACCGATCAACGCTCGTCTTCCCTTTCTCGTGCTGCGTCCCGTTCGGCCCTGGCATCAACCGAGCCGGGGATCGGCTTCGGCGGTTCTCGGCGCTCCAGTTCGCGGTGCCTTATAGACACCTGCCAGCCGCTTTCCGCAAGGGTCTTCGCAAGGGTTTCGGCCACGGCGACGCTGCGGTGCCGCCCACCGGTGCAGCCCAGCCCGATGGAGAGATAGGCCTTGCCCTCGGCCTCATAAGCCGGCAGCAGAAGCTGGGCCAGCCCGGCGACCCTGTCGCGGAATTCCTCGAAATGCGGATCGCCGGCGACATAGGCCGCCACCTCGGCATCGCGGCCGTCGCCGCCGCGCAGCCGTTCCTCCCAGTAGGGATTGCGCAGGAACCGGCAGTCGAGCACCATGTCGAGCCCCCGCGGCAGGCCCCGCTTGAAGGAAAAGGACTGGACCGTGACCGCCAGCCGAGTCTGCCCCTCAGGACCGAACCAGCCGGCCATTTCGGCGCGCAGGTCGTGCGGCGACATGGCCGAGGTGTCGATCAGCAGGTCCGCCCGCGCCTTGACCGGGCCCAGCAGGTCAAGCTCGCGCCGAATGCCCTCTCCCGGGTTTTCCGCCGGAGCCAGCGGATGCCGGCGGCGGGTTTCCGAAAACCGCCGGAACAGCACGTCGGTGCTGCAGTCGAGATAGACGACCTGCATCTCGACCCGGCCCGAGGTGCCGATCCGGTCTATCGCCTCGATCAGGCCAAAGGCCGAGAAGTCGCGGTTGCGCGGGTCGATGCCAAGCGCCATCGGCCGGTCCGGCGCCGGCCCGTCGAGCAGACGCGGCAGAAGCGACAGGGGCAGGTTGTCGATCGCCTCGTAGCCCAGATCCTCCAGGGCGTGAATGGCCGTCGTCCTGCCGGCGCCGGATGGGCCGGTGACCAGAACCAGCCGATGTTGCCCGGCCGAAGCTGACATGCGCCGCGTCTCCTCTATGCGTGTCGATCCCCACTTAGATATGCGAGAATCGCGGCGGGAAAATGCGCCATGTTTGATTTTCTCGTGAGCGGCAGGTCGAGGCCCAGAACACGGGTGTATCGGCGCTCCGGCAGGCGCTCGGTTTCTTGCTTCCCCATGTCCACCACGAGCGCCAGGGGCGCGGGGCCCGCGCACGGCAAGGCGAGCAGGCCGACCTGCCGCGCCTCGATCAGGCCGCGCAGCCGGTCGGGCGCGTCCGCCATCACCCTGTCGCCCTCTCGCCAGAGCCGGGTACGGTCGTCGGCGACAAGGCCCGCCCCCATGCCGATGAGTTGCAGCGCAAGGCCGGATTTGCCGCTGCCCGACGGCCCGAGGATGAGCACCGCGGCGCCTTCTGCCACCACGCAGGAGGCGTGCAGCAGAAGCTCTTCATCCGCTGCGTGGGGCCCGGCTGACGGGTCGGGCGCTGGGGGGCGACCGGGGGCCATCGGCCGGTTCAGACCGGCAGGCCAACGACGAAACGCGCGCCCAGCGGATCGGAGGTGACATCGGCATCGGTCGGCCGGATGTTCTCGGCCCAGATCACGCCGTCATGCGCCTCGACGATCTGTTTCGAGATGGACAGGCCGAGGCCGGAATTGTTGCCGAAATCCTTCTCCGAACGCTGTGAATAGAAGCGCTGAAAAATCTTGGTGAGGGCCTGTTCGGGAATGCCGGGCCCCGTATCCTCGACCACGGCGACGACCCGGTTCTCGCGCTTGCGCGCCCAGACCCGGATAGCGTCGCCCTCCTCGC
>JAUIBJ010000393.1 GCA_030428025.1 Alphaproteobacteria bacterium | reverse complement strand
GCGGCGCAATGGCTGATGCCCCGGATGCTGGATTTCCGAAACCGGCATCCGCATATCGATGTGATGATCAACCCCACCCCTGATGTCGTGGCGCTCGAACCGGGAAGGATCGACATCGCGCTGCGCCACGGAACCGGCGACTGGCCGGGACTTGCGGTCGAACGGTTGTTCCGCACCCGGCTGGTAGTGGTCGCGGCGCCCGCGCTTGTGGGCGAGCGCGTGATCGCCGATCCGTCGGATGTCGCCGACCTGCCCTGGGTTCAGGAATACGGAACCAACGAATCCACCGACTGGCTGCGGCGGAAGGGGCTGTCGCAGATGCGGATCGGCGGGATCACCCAGGTGCCCGGCAACCTGATGCTGGAAGGGGTGAGGCAGGGGCAGGGGGTCTCGCTTCTGATCCGGGAATGGGTCGAGGAGGACATCGCCGCCGGCCGCCTGCGCCTGCTGTTCGAGGAACCGGAGGAAAGCGGGTACTATATCGTCACCCGGCCCGGTGTGCTACGCGCGTCCGCCAAGGCCTTCGTCGCGTGGCTGAGAACACAGGCAAAGGGCATGGGCGGGGCGAAATAAGATCACTATCAGATTCAGAATTTGATGCAGGTCAAAGCCCCGGCCCGCCTTAACTGGAAGAAAGCGGACAACCCTTCCATTCTCGTGGAGTGATTCCCGTTGGCCGAGTCCCAACCCAGCCTTTACGCAGCCCGAGAGCCGGTATTTCCCAAGAAGGTCTACGGCAAGTTCCGCAACCTGAAATGGGCGATCATGATCGTCACGCTCGGTATCTATTACGTCACCCCCTGGATCCGCTGGGACCGGGGCCCGGAACTGCCCGATCAGGCGGTTCTGGTCGATCTGGCGCATCGCCGTTTCTTCTTCTTCTGGATCGAGATCTGGCCGCACGAGTTCTACTTCGTGGCCGGGCTTCTGGTCATGGCGGGGCTGGGCCTGTTCCTCTTCACCTCGGCGCTTGGGAGGGTCTGGTGCGGCTATGCATGCCCGCAGACCGTCTGGACCGACCTGTTCATCCTCGTCGAGCGCTGGATCGAGGGCGACCGTAACGCCCGTCTGCGCCTGCACCGGCAGAAAAAGCTGGATGCCCGCAAGGCCCGGCTGCGGTTGACGAAATGGCTGGCCTGGCTTCTGATAGCCGTGGCCACGGGCGGGGCCTGGGTGTTCTATTTCACCGATGCGCCGACGCTTCTGGTCGATCTCTTCACCCTGCAGGCCCATCCCATCGCCTATACGACAATCGCGGTGCTGACAGGCACGACGTTCTTCTTCGGAGGTTTCGCGCGCGAACAGATCTGTATCTATGCCTGCCCCTGGCCACGCATTCAGGCAGCGATGATGGACGAGGACACGTTGGTCGTGGGCTATCGTTACTGGCGAGGCGAGCCGCGCGGAAAGGGCAATGTCCGCCGCCGGCAGCAGGCCGACGCCATGGCCGCCGAGGCCAGCTCGCACGCCGCAGGGCCCGCGGAGGGCGGCAGCTATGCCCGCACTCCGATGCCCGACCGGGCCAGCGACATGGTGCCCGACGCACACGCCGCCGAGACTGGCCCCGGCGACTGCATCGACTGCATGGCCTGCGTCAATGTCTGCCCGGTGGGGATCGACATCCGCGACGGCCAGCAACTGGAATGCATCACCTGCGCACTCTGCATCGATGCCTGCGACGAGATCATGGAGAAGATCGGCAAGCCGCGCGGCCTGATCGATTACATGGCGCTGACGGACGAGGTGCGCGAGCGGGAAGGCAAGCCGCCCAAACCGGTCTGGAAACACGTTTTCCGACCGCGGACGATTCTTTACACCTCGTTGTGGTCACTGGTGGGCGTCGGGCTGCTGGTTGCGCTATTCATCCGGCCCGAGATCGACATGACGGTGGCCCCGGTCCGCAACCCGACCTTTGTTACCCTCTCGGACGGTTCTGTGCGGAACACCTACGAGGTGCGCCTGCGCAACAAGCATGGCGAGGAACGGCCCTTCCGGCTGACGGTGCGGGGCGACCCGACAATACGGCTACAACTCGAAGGCACGCCCTACGGGACGGTAAATGTCGGCGCCAATGCTCAAAAGCTGCAGCGGGTCTACCTGATCGCGCCGCCGGGGTCCGAACCGGCGCAATCCGAACGCACCGATGTGCGGCTCTGGGTCGAGGACCTCTCCAACGGCGACCGCGCCTATGAAGACACCATTTTCAACGGAAAGGCGAACCAGTGATGGCGGAAAGACAGATTACCGGCAAGCACGTTCTGATCGGATTCGTGTCGGCCTTCGGTGTGATCATCGGGGTCAACGTGCTGCTCGCGGTGTCGGCGGTGAGGACCTTTCCGGGGCTGGAGGTAAAGAACTCCTATGTGGCCAGCCAGACCTTTGACGACCGCAAGGCGGCGCAGGAGGCGCTGGGCTGGACGGTGAGTGCGCATCACCATGCCGGCATTCTGACCCTGTCGATCACCGACGACGCCGGGGAACCGGTGCGTGTCGCCAAGCTGGACGCCACCGTTGGCCGCGCGACCAGCATTGCGCAAGACGTGACACCCGAGTTCCGTTTCGATGGCTCCGCCTATATCGCCCCGGTCGAGTTGGGCGGCGGCAACTGGAACATCCGAATGGAGGCGATTGCGGGCGATGGCACGCCGTTCCAGCAGCGCGTCGTTCTGATCAAGGACTGATCCCGTGACCGCCACCCTGCGCCAGCCCGCCTCCGCCTGCCCGGCCTGCGCCGCCGCCCCCGCGGCCGAGGCGCTGGCCGCTCAAGACGCCGAGGACGCCCGGATCGCGCTCAGCCTGCCCACCATCCATTGTTCGGCCTGCATCACCAAGATCGAAAAGGCGCTCAACGCCCATCCTCAGGTGCACTCCGCCCGGGTGAACCTGACGCTCAAACGCGCGAGCATCGAGGCCGCACCGCAGGTGACGGCCGAGGAGATGAAGGCGCTGGTCGAGGGGTTGGGCTATGAGGCGCATGAGCTCGACACCGGCACGCTGAGCGCCACGGCGACCGACCGCGCCGGGCGGCAGCTCCTGATGCGGCTGGCCGTGGCCGGCTTCGCCTCGATGAACGTGATGCTGCTGTCGGTTTCGGTCTGGTCCGGGGCCGAGGATGCGACGCGGGACATGTTCCACTGGATTTCCGCCGCCATAGCCCTGCCGGCCATTGCCTTTTCCGGTCAGCCGTTCTTTCGCAACGCCTGGTCCGCGCTGAAGAACCGGCAGTTGAACATGGATGTGCCGATCACGCTGGCCATCCTTCTGGCGGTGGTCACCTCACTTTGGGAGACATCGCTTTCGGGTGAGCACGCCTATTTCGACGCCGCTCTGGCGCTCACCTTCTTCCTGCTCGCGGGACGCTATCTCGATCACCGGACACGGGCCATCGCCCGCTCGGCGGCCGAGGAGTTGACGGCGCTGGAGGTGCCACGCGCCCTCCGCCTGCGCGACGGGGCGGAGGAGCAGGTCGCGGTGAGCGACCTGTCGGTGGGCGATCTGGTTCTGGTGCGGCCCGGCGGGCGGATGCCCGTCGATGGCGAGATCGTCGAGGGCGCCTCGGAAATCGACCGCTCGCTTCTCACGGGCGAGACCGTGCCGGTCTTTGCCGGGGTCGGGCAGGCGGTGTCAGCCGGAGAGGTGAACCTGACCGGCCCGCTGACGGTGCGGGCCACGGCTGTGGGGGCGGAGACCTCGTTGCACCGCATGGCCGATCTTGTGGCAATCGCGGAATCGGGGCGCTCTCGCTACACCTCGCTCGCCGACAAGGCGGCCAAGCTCTATGCCCCTGGCGTGCATATTCTCTCGGCCTTGGCCTTCGCCGGCTGGTTTTTGTACACTTGGGACATGCGCACCGCGCTCAACATCGCCGCTGCGGTGCTGATCATCACCTGCCCCTGCGCCTTGGGCCTTGCCGTGCCGGCGGTGACCACGGCAGCCAGCGGGCGGCTGTTCCGCAAGGGCATGCTGATCAAGCACGAAACCGCGCTGGAACGGTTGGCGCAGGTCGACACGGTTGTCTTCGACAAGACCGGCACCCTGACCGAGGGCATGCCGGAACTGACCAATCTCGACAATCTGGATCGCAGAGATGCGGAACTGGCACTGGCGCTGGCGCAGGCTTCCTCCCATCCGCTGGCACAGGCCATCGTGCGGGCGGCGCGCGAGGCGGGGGTCGCCGCGGCCGGTGTCACCGAAATCGCCGAGGTGCCGGGTTACGGCACCAAGGGTTTCTACCAGGGCCGGGAGGTGCGCCTGGGACGTGCAAGCTGGACCGGGGCCGAAGGCCGGTCGCAGACCGCGACCTTCCTGCGCCTGGGGAAGGGGGCGCCGGTGGC
>JAUIBJ010000392.1 GCA_030428025.1 Alphaproteobacteria bacterium | reverse complement strand
GAGCGGGTAAAGACCATCTGGTGCAGGGGATAACCGCCCGACAGAAATTTGATCATCATGTCGTTGACGGAAATTGCCAGCACCCCCGCGAGGATGAAGACAATGCCGAACGTTGGGTTCTGCGCGCGGGCGGGCCCTGTCATCTGAACGGTCCTTTTCTCCGGGCCTTACCATGCGGGATGCGGGCGCTCCATTCCCCAATTACGGCGCCGGGCGCTCTTGGCCGCGCTCGGCGCCTGCGCTAGGCTTCGCGCAGGTGCAGGAGGAAAAGGAGCCGCCCGAATGAAAATGAGCGATGACCGCGAGATCGAGGCCGACCGCGCCACAGTCTGGGCGGCGCTGCTGAGCCCCGAGGTACTCAAGGAATGCGTGCCCGGCGCGCAGGAGGTGACCGGTACTCCCGAGGAGGGGTTCGAGGCCGTGGTGGTTCAGAAGGTCGGACCGGTGAAAGCCACGTTCAAGGGGCAGGTAACCGTCTCGAACGTGGTCGATCAGGAAAGCCTGACCCTGACCGGTGAAGGCAAGGGCGGCGCTGCCGGTTTCGCCAAGGGCAGCGCCGATGTGCGGCTGGAAGACAGCGAGGGAGGCACGCGGATCTACTACGATGTGCAGGCCAATGTCGGCGGCAAGCTCGCCCAGCTGGGCAGCCGGATCGTTGACGGGTTCGCCAAGAAGATGGCCGACCAGTTCTTCCAGAGGCTGGAAGAAGTGATCGAGGGTCCCAAGGAGGAGGACGAGGCGGAGGAAGCTGAAAAGAAGGGCTGGCTGAAGCGGCTGATCACATAAGGCCCGACCGGCGGCCGGGCCCGGGGCCTAAGCGGGGCGTCACGGCCCTTCGATGATATTGGCCACCAGCTGGCCTATGGCGGTGCTGCCCTTCACCGAGGGGTGGATCATGTCGATGGCGTGGAAGGACGCATCCCCGTCCGGCACCAGATCCGAGAGCGAGAGGTAGTAGAGCCCACGGTCGAGTTCGGACAGCTTCGAGATGCGCTGTTCCAGCTCGGCGCCCTCGTCGCGGCAATGCTCGATGGGCGAGGCGCGGCCGGGGCTGCGCAGATAGCCCACATAGATCACCTTCGCGCCCGAGCTGCGCAGTTTCGACAGGAAGCCGGGGATCGTGCCCTTGGTGCCGTCTTCCGAGATCAGCCGGTCGATCTTGGCGTCGCAGACCATGCAGCCGCAGCCCATCCAAAGGTCGTTGCCGCCGCCGTTGACGACGATCCAGTCCCAGTCGCCGGGCACGTATTGCTTGGTGATGTTGAGACCCGCCTGGCCTGAAATGGGCAGGGCATAGTGAAAGCGCGCGCCGATGGTAGAGCGGTCGACAACGGGCTCGCGGAGGGTTTTTTCCATTGCGTCGGCTACGGCGAGATCGGACAGGCGATGTGTGGCCAGCATCGAATCGCCCACGACCAGAATGCGGGACGGATAGGCACGGGTTACGGATTCACCACAGCCGGCGAGCAGAGCGCAGGCCAGAACAATCTTTACGATACGGGAGATAAACATTTACAAGCGTCCGTCCTTCTGGACGGAAAAGCCGAGCAGATTTGCGCCTCGAACTTCTCCGCGACGCCCCCAAGTCTGGAACGTGGCGGAATTGTGGTCGATTCTCAACCTTTTTCGGGCGGCATTGTTGCCGTCTGGGAAACGAACGCAAGATTTCGGGGTTTTGCCATTCATTTGCGCACAATCCGCATGCACATGGCGAAGATTGCACTTCTCTGCACGGGGTCTAGATTGCCCAAATGAGCCAGCCGGAGGTGCCCGCATGCCTGCCATCGTCGACATCCGCAACCTGAGCAAGACCTATGATGACGGGTTTCAGGCATTGAAGGACGTATCGCTTGAGATCGAGGAGGGCGAGATTCTCGCCCTTCTGGGGCCCAACGGGGCTGGCAAGACGACGCTGATTTCCGCGCTTTGCGGTATCACCACGCCCACAGGCGGCAGCGCCTCGGTGGGGGGGCACGACATCCTGTCCGAATATCGCGACGCCCGGGCCATGATCGGACTGGTTCCGCAGGAGATCGCGCTCGAACCCTTCGAAAAGGTGTGGAACGCCGTGCGCTTTTCCCGCGGGCTTTTCGGCAAGCCGCGTGACGATGCCTTCCTGGAAAAGACCCTGCGGCAGCTCTCGCTGTGGGACAAGCGCCAAGCCAAGGTGATGGAACTGTCGGGCGGGATGAAGCGCCGGGTGCTGATCGCCAAGGCGCTCTGCCACGAACCGCGGGTTCTGTTTCTCGATGAACCCACCGCCGGGGTCGATGTGGAACTGCGCCGCGACATGTGGCAGGTGGTGGCGGGGCTCAAGGAAAGCGGCGTCACCATCATCCTGACCACCCACTACATCGAAGAAGCCGAGGCCATCGCCGACCGGGTCGCGGTGATCAACAGGGGAGAGATCCTGCTGGTCGAGGAGAAGCAGGCGCTGATGACCAGAATGGGCCGCAAGAGCCTGCGGATAGACCTGACCGAACCGATCGAAGCGGTGCCGGCGGGGGTGGAGGAATACGAACTGGAGCTTGCCCCGGACGGCCGCGCGCTGACCTATACCTATGACACCAGTGCCGAGCGCACCGGAATCACCCGGCTTTTGCAGAGGCTGTCGGAGAAGGGCGTGGCGCTCAAGGACCTCCAGACCAAACAGTCGAGCCTGGAAGAAATCTTCGTGAGCCTCGTGAAGGAGGATGCGGCATGAACCTGACCGCCGTTCGCGCCATCTATACGTTCGAGATGGCGCGCTTCTTCCGCACCCTGCTGCAAAGCTTCATTTCGCCGGTGATCTCCACCTCGCTCTATTTCGTCGTCTTCGGCGCCGCCATCGGCAGCCGCATCGATCAGGTCGAGGGGGTGAGCTACGGTGCCTTCATCGTGCCGGGGCTGATCATGCTGACGGTGATGACCCAGGGCATCTCCAACGCGTCCTTCGGCATCTACTTTCCGAAATTCATCGGCACCATCTTCGAGCTTCTCTCGGCGCCGGTGAACTTCCTCGAGATCGTGCTGGGCTATGTCGGCGCGGCGGCCACCAAGGCGCTGTTCATCGGCATCGTCATCCTCGGCACCTCGGCCTTTTTCGTCGATCTGAACATCCAGCATCCGCTGGCGATGGTGGCCTTCCTGCTTCTCACCTGCATTTCCTTCGCGCTCTTCGGCTTCATCATCGGCATCTGGGCGGGAAATTTCGAACAACTGCAATTGATCCCGCTTCTGGTGATCACGCCTCTGGTGTTCCTCGGCGGGTCGTTCTACTCCATCTCGATGCTGCCCCCGGTGTGGCAGACGATCACCATGTTCAACCCGGTGGTCTATCTCATCTCGGGTTTCCGCTGGTCATTCTTCGGGCAGGCCGACGTGCCCATCGGGCTGAGCCTGATGGCCATCGCTCTTTTCACCGCGATCTGCCTCGGGCTCATCTGGCTGATCTTCAGGACGGGCTATCGCATCCGTTCCTGAGGCTCTTCCGGGACGCGGTGAGGGGGAAAAATTTTCCCTCCCGGGTGCGTTTTTTCCCAAAAGGCACGAGTGACGTGACGACGCTGCCTTGTTATGGGCGTGCCGGCGATCTACATCGGGCGAATGGAATTCTCATTGCCCTTCCTGAATCGCGGACCTCTGGTTGCTGTGGTTCGCCTCTCCGGCGTCATTGGCACCGGCAGTCGGTCGCCGCTGAACGACGAGGCGTTGGCGCCGATAATCGAGAAGGCGTTCAAACGCGGCAAGCCGGCGGCGGTGGCGCTGGTGATCAACTCGCCGGGCGGGTCGCCGGTGCAATCCTCGCTAATCGCCGGGCGGATTCGTCGGCTGGCCAAGGAAAAGGCCGTGCCCGTTCATGCCTTCGTCGAGGATGTGGCGGCATCGGGCGGCTATTGGCTGGCCACGGCGGCCGACGATATATGGGTCGATGAAAGTTCGATCGTGGGCTCCATCGGAGTGATTTCGGCCAGCTTCGGTGCGCCGGTGCTGCTTGCGCGTCAGGGGGTGGAGCGGCGGGTCTATACCGCCGGCCAGTCCAAAAGTCAGCTTGACCCCTTCCTGCCGGAAAAGGAAGAGGACGTGGCCCGGCTCAAAAAGCTGCTTGATCAGATGCACGAGACCTTCAAGACCCATGTGCGCGAGCGCCGCGGCGACCGGCTGGCCAGCGAGCGGGATCTTTTTACCGGCGAATTCTGGCTGGGCGCCCGGGCGGTGGAACTGGGCCTCGTCGACGGGGTGGCGCATATCGTGCCCAAGCTGCGCGAGCTTTATGGCGAGAAGGTGCGCTTTGCCCGCTACGGCCGCAAGCGCGGCCTGTTGTCTCGTTTCGGCGCCAGTTTGACCCAGGACGCGC
>JAUIBJ010000391.1 GCA_030428025.1 Alphaproteobacteria bacterium | reverse complement strand
GCCGCCGTCCTGCGCGACGGCCAGTTGCACATGTTCGACAGCCTGGAAGAAGCGAAACAGCTCTATGACTATGAAACCCACAGCTAAACGCTTTCGTATTCGGCCCGCCTCCGATCCTGCCGCCAAGACGCCAGCGGCCCCTGCCGCAGAGGTCACCGACCCCGATCAGACCGCAGAGGCGCGCAAGGTGTTCAGTCGTCGGCGCAACCTTGAGAAGCGGCAGCCTCCCACGGCCGACCCTACCCCGCCGCAGGCAGATGCCCTGCCCGCGACAGATACCGCGCAGCAGAAAACCGGCATGAGCGCGCGCGAATTGCGGCTGGCCCGGCGGGTGGCCGCACGCAACGGACTTGATCCGAAAAGCGATCTGGAGGCGGTGCAGCTTCTGCGGCTCAAGGGGATCGACCCCTTTGCCTATAAGACGGTTGCAGAGACGCCCCGGCGCCAGACGCCTGTTCCGGTGCCCGGCACCCGGCCTGCGGTCTCCAACCTTGGCCGGGAGCCGGTCCAAGCGGTGCCTGTGTCGCAGAGGACACCACAAAACCTCCCCGCCACGGACACGCGCAGCCCGGCGGAGCGGCGGGCGCAGGAGATCATGGCGATCCAGAAGGACATGGCGCGCCGCCGCCGTCGCCGGATGCGGATGCTCTTTGCCCGCCTCGCCGCCTTCGTGCTGCTGCCCACCCTTGTCGCGGGCTGGTATTTCTTCACCATCGCCACGCCGATGTACGCCTCGAAATCCGAATTCCTCATCCTCAAGGCCGAGACGAGCAGCGGCGGCATCGGCGGGCTCTTCTCGGGCACACAGTTTGCCACCAATCAGGACGCCATCGCGGTGCAGAGCTATCTCACCTCCAAGGACGCCATGCTGCGCCTTGACGAGGACGAAGGCTTCCGGGCGCATTTCTCGCAGCCCGAAATCGACCCGCTGCGCCAGCTGGACCCCGGCGCCACTGCCGAGGACATGTACAAGCTCTACAAGAAATACGTCCAGATCGGCTATGACCCAACCGAGGGGGTGATCCGCATGGAGGTGGCCGCCGCCGATCCGCAGGTCGCCGCCGATTTCTCCACCGCGCTGATCGGCTATGCCGAGGAACGGGTCGACAACCTTACCGCCCGCAAGCGCGAGAACGCGGTCAAGGATGCCCAGCTGGGTCTCGAGGAGGCCGAACAGGCCCGCCGCGTGGCGCAGGAAAAGCTGGTGCGCCTGCAACAGGACAGCGCCGTGCTTGACCCCCGCGCCCGCATCGGCGCCCTGCAGGGGCGGATCGAAACCGTGGAGACGGACATCCAGGAAAAGACCCTGCAATTGCAGGCGCTGATGGACAATGCCCGCCCCAACCGCAGCCGCGTCGAAGGGGTGCAGGCCGATATCCGCCGCCTCGAGGCACTCAAGGCCGAGATCAATGCCGAAATGACCGCCGAACGCACCGGCGCGGGATCGCTGGCGGAAACCGCAGTGCAGATCCAGCTCGCCGAAGCGGATCTGACCACCCGCGACATGATGCTCTCGGCCGCGCTCGAACGGCTCGACCAGGCACGCCGCGACGCCGACAGCCAGGCGCGCTACCTCACCACCTCGGTCTACCCGGTCGCCGCTCAGGACCCAAGCTACCCCCGCGCCTTCGAGAACACCCTGCTGACCTTCCTCGTCTTCTCCGGCATCTATCTCCTCATCTCCCTCACCGCCTCTATCCTCAGAGAACAGGTCGCAAACTGAAAACGGCCCGGCCTGTCACAGGCCGGGCCGTCTTGCATGACGGGGAAGAAAGCCGACGTGTCAGGCGGCGCGGACCGAAGAGGCCAGCGCGCTGACCGCGACCACCATGCCGACCTCGCCACCGGACAGAACGGCGATGCCACTCATATCCTTGACTGTAGAGAGCACACCCTGAAGCGGGCGCAGCTTGACCAGCTGTTGCCCCAGAAGCTCGTCCACCGGGATGGCCATGCGCTCGCCGCTGCTGGCGACGATGACATAGAGATGCGAATTGCCCTTTTCGGGGGGCGACCAGGCTGACAGCGGATGCACCGGGATCAGGCCTTCCTCACCCAGATTCAGCATCTGGATATTGGTGGCGGCGGTCACCGGCAGCAGGCGGTCGCTTTCGAGGATACGCTGGATGGCGTCGATCGGCAGTACGTAGCGGATACGACCGATCCGTACCACCATGCCGTCAAGCACGATCAGATGCTGCGGCACACGCAGGTGGAACCGGGTTCCGGCACCGGCGGGCAGTGCCACCCTGCGCAGGTCGCCCTTGCGGCGCTTGAGATCGAGCCGCAGGCGGTCTAGCGCCGGATCCTCTGCCGCGCTGGGGCTGTTGTCGGTGACTTCCAGCCGGACATGATCGCTTTCCGCCTCAATCGAGATGTGGAAGCGGGTGGCGGGATGTGCGGCGTCCAGACGGCTGGTGACGATGGCCTTGAGCAGATCGCGCAGTTCTTCGATCAGAATCTGATCCAGCACCACATCGCCGCCGACATAGGTCACGCCGGCTTCGCTGCCGCGTTTCTTGGCCTGGGTGTTGACATAGGCCTTGAGCGGCCGCAGCAGCACTTCGGCGGGACGTGACCGCTGGGCCATGCTCTGCTGTTGCAGATGTGACAGTTCGGAGGACAGCTGAGCGCTGGCTTCGCTGATCTCCTGGATTCGGGCGCTGTAGCTTTCCAGCCGGTCGCGCAGCAAGCCACGCAGTTTGTCGTCGATCGAGCCCAGTCCGGCATCGCGCATCGCGTCGAAGATTTCGCGCACGACATCTTCCGACGAGAGCTGTTCCAGCTCGTGATCGACAAGCGCGTGGCTGGCCGAGATCGCCCCTACCGCTTCGAGCAGGGCCAGGCTGTCGGAGGCGTCGCCCCCGAAACTGATCTCCATGCCGTCAGAGTCCGGTGCCTCGGTTTCGACCGCGTCCTTCACTTCCAGTGCCCGCACCATCGACAGCTTGCGCCCCGACGGATCAAGCGCTGTGAGACGCTCCATCATCCGGTCTTCTTCCAGCGAGGAGGCCACGAGGAAGTCGAACATCGTGGCATTGTCGAGGAAGACGGTGACGTTGGTGATCATCTGGACAAGGCCGGAGGTGATCCATTCGAAGAACCCCTGCGCCAGCGCGTCATCGTCGTTGATGTCAGCGCGCAACACGTAGAAGTGCAGCCCATCCTCGATCGCGATATGGGCGTTCTTGGCGCTTTCCGGCGACATGACGCGGTGGAATTCCGGCGGCAGCCCCAGTCGGGTCTCGATGCTTTTGGCGGTGACCACACCGCTGGCGACGAAGCAGACATTCGACGCCTCTTCGAACATCTGTTCGATGCGCGAGGTGTCGGGCGTGTCACCCTGGTCCAGCGCGTCGAACACCAGCTCCATCGTATCGACGTAGCCGCGACCCATCTGCAGCAGGATCACATCCGGCGTCTGGTTCTCGATGCGGATGCGCGAGAACAGGTCGATCAGCGACATGGTCAGCTGCGAGGCAGTGTCGATCTTGAAGTTCAGACAGGCGTGGTGGACCTGACGCATCAGCGTCTCGAATTCGGGGAACCACTCATTGCCGGACCGGCTGCGATCGTCGAGCCCCTGTCGCAGCGCCTGAAGGGTTTCGAACACGTGGTCCGAACACCAGGCCCCGAGGATCTTGCTGGGGGCAACCAGCTCCTGCGAGAAGGTGTCTTTCGGCGCGGTCCGTTCGACAGCGAGCAGTTCCTCGTAGAAACAGAGCTCGGCGGCCTGATAGGCGCTGCCCGCGGTGGCGGTGGCCAGGTCATCGACAGCATCCAGCAGGCGGATGAACTCGAAAGGTTCGAACAGGCTGCGGATCCGGGACGAGAGATCGCGGCGCGCGGCGTCTTCGCGCGGCGAGTCGCTGCGCATCGCCATGCCCTGTTCGGCAAGCTCGGGATAGAATTCGGCAAGCGCCTTGAACATCGATGCGATATCGGTGCTGTCCGACGGATCTGCGTCGGGGCTTTCCGAGCTGTCCTCGCTCGAGACATTCTCTTTGTAGAGCGTGCGCAGCTCTTCGAGCAGATGCGCGGTGGCGTCCTTGTCATGGGTGCCGGCATCCAGATAGGCCTGCATCGGAGCGACCCAGTCCGACAGGGACATCTGCCCGGCCGCATACCACAGGCCATCGGCAGCCTTGTGCGCCGCAGCAGGGCTGTCGGCGTCGGACCAGTCATCCATCAGCGCGGCAAGCTTGCCGATGGCCTCGGTGGCCATGTCGGCAAAGATCTTCTGGTACATCGGGTCGATGGTCTGAAGCTTGCCTTCGGTCACCTCGGCCACGGTTGCGACCGCAGGGGCCGACGGGGTGTCGCCTTCCTCTTCGTCCTCC
>JAUIBJ010000390.1 GCA_030428025.1 Alphaproteobacteria bacterium | reverse complement strand
CCCAGATTGTGGAAGGTCAGCGCCTTGTAGCCATTAGCCTTGTCGCCTGCGGCCTTCACGTCGTTCTCCGAACCTGACCACCAGATGCCGATGAAATGATCCATCGGATAGCGGATGTTCACGGCTTCCTGAATAGCAACCTGGTTCATCA
The DNA here is from genome assembly GCA_030428025.1 of Alphaproteobacteria bacterium. Lineage (GTDB taxonomy): Bacteria > Pseudomonadota > Alphaproteobacteria > Rhodobacterales > Rhodobacteraceae > Roseovarius. The sequence goes on along the minus strand of JAUIBJ010000390.1, from coordinate 4,208 downwards.
CGCCCCAGCCCCACATGATCACATAGTCGGGCTTTTCGCGGCGGATTTGCAGCCACTGGGATTTCTGCTCCTGGCCCGGATGATCCACCGGAAGCAGCGTCAGGTCGAAGCCGTGCTTCTCGCTCAACGCTTCCAGCGTACGGATCGGCTCCTTGCCGTAGGCGGAGTTGTGATAGACCAGCGCAATGGACTTGTCGCTGATGTCGCCGTCATTTTCGTTCAGCATATGGGTCACCGCGAGGCTGGCACCGTCCCAGTAGTTGGCGGGATAATTGAAGACCCAGCGGAACACTTCGCCGTTCTTGGCCGAGGTCCGGCCATAGCCCATGGTGTGAAGCGGAATGCCGTCAGCGGTGGCCTTGGGAATCAGTTGATAGGTGATCCCAGTCGAGAGCGGCTGATAAACCAGTGTGCCTTCGTCCTTGGTCGCCTCGTAGCATTCCACCCCTTTTTCGGTGTTGTAGCCGGTCTCGCATTCGATCAGGTTGATCATCTCGCCGCCGATGCCGCCATCGCGCTCGTTCAGCAGGGTGAAATAGTCCTGATAGCCGTCCGAGAACGGGATGCCGTTGGCCGCGTAGGGTCCGGTGCGATAACTGGTGTCGACGATCGTCAGATCGGCCAGAGCAGGACCCGCGGCCATCACGGCCACGGCGGCTGCTGTCAGAAGTCTTTGTCTCATCGGTTCGTATCCTCCCTTGGTTTCTCCGATGTCATGCGGGGTGGGCGCGTGCCCACCGCACCTCTCGGGCCCCTCAATGCGGGAAGGGCCAAAGTCTCAGTTTTTCCTTGGCCACGCGCCAAAGCTGGGCGAGCCCGTGCGGTTCGGCGATCAGGAACACCACGATCATCGCCCCCACGATGATGAATTCCAGATGCGCCGCCAGGTCGGTGGGCCAGCCCAGCGTGCCCACCAGTACGTTCTTCAGCAGAACCGGCAGCAGCACCAGAAAGGCCGCCCCGGCGAAGCTGCCGAAGATCGAGCCCAGCCCGCCGATGATCACCATGAAGAGCACGAGGAACGACTTGTTGATGCCGAAGGCCTCGCCCACCTCGACCGCGCCTAGATAGACGGAGAAGAACAGCGCCCCGGAAATGCCCACGAAGAAGCCCGAGATGGCGAAGGCCGACAGCTTGGCCTTGAGCGGGTTCACCCCGATGATCTCGGCCGCGATGTCCATGTCGCGGATCGCCATCCATTTCCGGCCGGCCATGCCACGCGTCAGGTTGCGGGCGATGATGGCGCTGGCAACGCAGAAGACGAGGCAGAACAGATAGGCCGCCCAGGGCGCGGTTTCGGCGCCGGTCACGGGAATGCCGAAGAGGGTCCGCTCGGGCGCACTGATCTGGCCCGAGGCCGAGTAGTTGTAGAACCACGGCACCCGGTTGAAAAGCCAGACCAGGAAGAACTGCGCCGCCAGCGTGGCCACGGCGAGGTAGAAGCCCTTGATCCTGAGCGACGGCAGGCCGAACAGCACGCAGACGGCGGCCGTGATTCCGCCCGACAGGATGACGTGGAAGAAGACGTTGATCCCCTCGAAGGCGGTCATCAGCTTGTAACAGGCATAGGCCCCCACCGCCATGAAGCCGCCGGTGCCAAGGCTGACTTGACCGCAATACCCCACGAGGATGTTCAGCCCGATCGCCGCGATCGAATAGATCAGGAAGGGCAGGAAGACCGCGTTCACCCAGTAGTCGTTGATCAGGAACGGCACCACCGCAAAGCCCACCAGCAGAACCGCGTAATAGCGGTAGCGGTCGAACCGGATCGGAAAGGTCTGGCCGTCTTCCACATAGGAGGATTTGAAATCGCCGGCTTCGCGATAGAACATCTCAGGCTTCCTCTCCGGTCTCGTCGTCGCGCTTGATGGCGCGGTTGGGCGTGCGGGCATAGCCCGTGGCCTCGGAATGGCGCACCAGCCAGAGATAGGCCAGCATGCCCACCCCGCCGCCGATGGCCGCCAGTAGTGCGGCGATGACCATCTGGCCGTCGGCCTCGGCCGTCAGAGCCAGATAGCCGAAGGCCCAGAACCCGGCCCAGGCCACGACATTGGCGATGGCGATAAGCTGTTTCATGTCGTTCTCCGTGGGCCGGGCTTCAGCCCGGCTTGCCTCTACACTCTCTCGATGATCTTCTCGCCGAACAGACCCTGCGGTCGGAAGACGAGGAACAGAAGCGCCAGCACATAGGCGAACCAGATCTCTGTGGCCCCGCCCAGATAGGGCGCGCCGATTATGAACTCGAACAGCTTCTCGCCCACGCCGATAACCAGCCCGCCGACGATGGCGCCGGGGATCGAGGTGAAGCCGCCCAGCATCAGCACCGGAAGGGCCTTCAGCGCAATCAGCGACAGCGAGAACTGCACGCCCGACTTGGTGCCCCACATGATGCCGGCGACCAGCGCCACGAAACCCGCCAGCGACCAGACCATCACCCAGATGAAGTTGAGCGATATGCCGACGCTCAGCGCGGCCTGATGGTCGTCGGCCACCGCGCGCATGGCACGCCCCTGCTTGGTATACTGCGCGAAGATCACCAGCGCGATCACCAGAAGAGCCGCCACGAAGGTGGCCACGAGGTCGAGATTGTCGATGAAGAAGCCGTAGTCGAAGATGTTGTAGGTGAGCTCGTCGATCACGCTGTTGATGCCCTGCGGCAGGCCCACGTCGAGCTTCTTGATGTCGGCGCCCCACATGATGTCGCCGAAGCCTTCGAGGAAATAGGCCAGGCCGATGGTGGCCATGAACAGGATGATGGGCTCCTGATTGACCAGATGGCGGAAGATCAGCTTGTTGACCACCCAGGCCAGCGCCACCATCACCACCATCGTCAGCAAGATCGCCAGAAGCGCCGGGGCGTGCCAGCCGAAATGGTGAATATCCGTGCCCAGCACCGCATTGATCAGATGCGAGAACGGCACCTGGCCTTCCATGATCCCCACCAGCGTGAGCGCGGCGAAAAGCGCCATAACGCCCTGGGCATAGTTGAAGATGCCGCTGGCCTTGAAGATCAGCACGAAGCCAAGCGCCACGAGCGCATAAAGCACTCCGGCCATCAGCCCGTTCAGGAACACTTCCATTCCCCAAATCAATTGTTCAGGCATGTGTCGTCTCCCCCGTCATGCGGCCCGTGTTCCGCACTGTCGCGTTACCGATGCAATACCGACGCAACGCCGACGCCCCGAAATCAGTCATGCGCCACCCCCAGATAGGCGTCGATGACGTCCTGGTTCTTGCGCACTTCGTCCGGGGTGCCATCGCCGATCTTTTTGCCGTAATCCATCACCACCACCCGGTCGGAAAGATCCATCACCACACCCATGTCATGTTCGATCAGAACGATCGTGGTGCCGAATTCGTCGTTCACGTCGAGAACGAAGCGGCTCATGTCTTCCTTCTCTTCCACGTTCATCCCCGCCATCGGCTCGTCCAGAAGAAGGATCGACGGCTCGGCGGCCAACGCGCGGGCCAGCTCCACCCGCTTCTTCAGCCCATAGGGGAGGCGGCCCACCGGCGTTTTGCGGATCGACTGGATTTCGAGAAAGTCGATAATCTTTTCAACGGCTTCCCGGTTTTCCACCTCTTCGCGCTCGGCCTTGCCCTTCCAGATCGCCTGCGACAACAGCCCCGCCTGCATCTGCCGGATGCGGCCGGTCATCACGTTGTCGAGCACGGTCATGCCCTCGAAGAGCGCGATGTTCTGGAAGGTCCGCGCGATACCCTGGCGCGCCACCTGATAGGGCTTCATATGCGGGCGCCTCTGGCCCTTGTACCAGACCTCGCCCTCCTGCGGGTTGTAGAAGCCGCTGATCACGTTGAGCATCGAGGACTTGCCGGCGCCGTTCGGGCCGATGATCGCGCGGATCTCGCCCTCGCGGACGTCGAAGCTGATGTCCTTGATCGCCACGACCCCGCCGAAGCGCAGGGTGATGTTCTTCATCTCCATCACCACCCCGCCGATCTTGCGGCCGTCCTCGGTGACGTAGCCTTCCGACGTGTCAAGCATCGGGTGTTCCTCTCTCAGTCTTCCGCATGGCCCGCGTCATTCCGCCGCCACCCTCTCGGGCGCACCCACCGGCACAACCTCGGCTTCGATGATCTTCAGCGTCGCGCTGATATAGCCCTTGCGGCCGTCCTCATAGGTCACTTCCGTGCGGGTGCTGATCTCGTCCGAGCCATCGTAAAGCGCCATCACCAGATCCTCGAAC
>JAUIBJ010000389.1 GCA_030428025.1 Alphaproteobacteria bacterium | reverse complement strand
TGGGACAGCCTGATGGAGATGGCCAAGATCGGGCCGGGCGTCGCGGGTGGCAACAACCGCCAGACCCTGACCGATGCCGACAGCGAAGGGCGGCACCTCTTCAAGCGCTGGTGCGAGGCGGCGGGCATGACCATGGGCGTCGACACGATGGGCAACATGTTCGCGACGCGGGCGGGTGAGGACCCGGATGCGCTGCCGGTCTATATGGGCTCCCACCTCGACACCCAGCCGACGGGCGGCAAGTATGACGGCGTTCTGGGTGTCCTGGGCGCGCTGGAATGCGTCCGCACGATGAACGACCTTGGCGTCAAGACCAGGCACCCGATCGTCGTCGTCAACTGGACGAACGAGGAGGGGACCCGCTTTGCCCCCGCCATGCTCGCCTCCGGCGTCTTCGCGGGCAAGCATACGCAGGAGTTTGCCTATGACCGCGAGGATCACGACGGCAAGAAATTTGGCGATGAGCTGAAGCGCATCGGCTGGGTCGGCGACGAACAGGTTGGCGCCCGCAAGATGCACGCGCTCTTTGAGCTGCACATCGAGCAGGGCCCGATCCTTGAGGCCGAGGGCAAGGATATCGGCGTCGTCACCCACGGGCAGGGCTTGCGCTGGATCGAATGCACGGTGACGGGCAAGGAAAGCCATACCGGCTCCACCCCCATGCATATGCGCAAGAATGCCGGGCGGGGTTTGGCGCTGGTCACGGAACTGGTGCATGAGATCGCGATGAAGAACCAGCCGAACGCGGTCGGCGCCATCGGCCATATCGACGTCTATCCCAACAGCCGCAACATCATCCCCGGCAAGGTCGTCTTCACCGTCGACATGCGGACCCATATCCTCGACAAGCTGAACGCGATGGTGGCGGAGTTCGAGGAGCGCGCGCCGAAGCTTTGTGCCGATATCGGTGTCGAATTCGAGTGCAAGATCGTCGGCCAGTTCGACCCGCCCGCCTTCAACGAGGACTGCGTGAAGGCCGTGCGCTCTGCGGCCGAGCGGCTCGGCTACAGCCACATGGATATCGTCTCGGGCGCGGGCCACGACGCCTGCTGGATCAACGACGTCGCCCCCACCGCGATGATCATGTGCCCCTGTGTGGACGGGCTTTCCCACAACGAGGCCGAGGAGATCAGCCCGGAATGGGCGGCGGCGGGAACGGATGTGCTCTTGCACGCGGTTCTGGAGACGGCGGAGGTTGTGGGGTGAGCCATGAACACACGACGTTCGACATTGCCTGCCGACACGTCGCGGAGAACGAGAGAGCAATTCTCTATGTATGGAGGTATTCGGACGGCCAGTTTGGTATGAGTTGCGGCCACGACGACCATCCGGAGATTTCGTCGTGGGTGACTCTGTGCCGCGCCTGTGTCGTCAAGAAACTCCCTGAGTTCGATATTATGGAGCAACTGCAACCGCTTCAAGAAGCAGCAAGGGATAATCCTGACCAACGAGAGTGGACGGTCGGAGCATTCGTTGAGGAGGAATGATATGACCACAGTCATCAAGAACGGCACCATCGTCACCGCCGATCTGACCTACAAGGCCGACGTGCTGATCGAGGGCGGGAAGATCGCCCAGATCGGCGAGAACCTGAAAGGTGACAAGGTGCTCGATGCGACCGGCTGCTATGTCATGCCGGGGGGGATCGATCCGCATACGCATCTGGAGATGCCCTTCATGGGCACCTATTCCACCGACGATTTCGAATCCGGCACCCGCGCGGCGCTGGCGGGCGGCACCACGATGGTCGTCGACTTCGCTTTGCCCGCGCCGGGGCAAGGCCTGCATGACGCCCTTCAGATGTGGCACAACAAGTCTGGGCGCGCCAATTGCGATTACAGCTACCACATGGCCGTGACCTGGTGGGGCGAGCAGGTCTTCAATGAGATGAAGAGTGTGATCGAGAAGGAAGGCATCACCACCTTCAAGCATTTCATGGCCTATAAAGGCGCGCTCATGGTCAATGACGATGAGATGTATGCCTCGTTCAAGCGGCTTGCCGAGCTGGGCGGCATCGCCCTTGTTCATGCCGAGAACGGCGATGTGGTGGCGGAGTTGCAGAGGAAGCTCATGGAGGAGGGCAATACCGGGCCCGAGGCGCATGCCTATTCCCGCCCGCCGCAGGTCGAGGGCGAGGCGACGAACCGCGCGATCATGATCGCCGATATGGCGGGCGTGCCGCTTTACGTCGTCCATACCTCCTGCGAGGAAAGCCACGAGGCGATCCGGCGGGCGCGGATGCAGGGCAAGCGGGTCTGGGGCGAACCCTTGATCCAGCACCTGACGCTGGATGAGAGCGAGTATTTCAACAAGGACTGGGACCATGCTGCCCGCCGGGTGATGAGCCCGCCCTTCCGCAACAAGCAGCATCAGGACAGTCTCTGGGCCGGGCTCATGTCGGGCTCGCTCTCGGTCGTGGCCACCGATCACTGCGCCTTCACGACGGAGCAGAAGCGCTTCGGCGTCGGCGATTTCACCAAGATCCCGAACGGGACGGGGGGCCTTGAGGATCGGATGCCGATGCTCTGGACGCATGGGGTGAATACCGGCCGCCTGACGCCCAACGAATTCGTTGCGGTCACCTCAACAAACATCGCCAAGATATTGAATTGCTATCCGAAAAAGGGCGCGGTGCTTGTCGGGGCGGATGCCGATCTGGTGGTCTGGGACCCGGAGCGGACCAAGACGATCAGCGCCAAGACCCAGCAATCGGCGATCGACTACAACGTCTTCGAGGGCCACGAGGTCAAGGGCCTGCCGCGCTACACGTTGACCCGTGGCATCGTAGCGGTGAACGACGGCAAGGTCGACACGAAGGAGGGCCACGGCGAGTTTGTCCGCCGCGAGGCCAACAACCCGGTCAACAAGGCGCTGTCCTCGTGGAAGGAACTGACCTCCCCGCGTCCCGTCCAGCGGTCGGGCATTCCGGCAAGCGGGGTCTGACGCGTGGCGGGTCTCGCGCCGGGCGAACGCGACGCGATGGAGATCGCGCTTGGCCATGCCGTGCGGTTCCGCGACAGCATGGAAGGCGCGCGCGTGCCCCCTGCGGCCGATGTGCCCGAGATGATGCGGCGGTTCCGCACGCCGCTGGCGGAGGATGGCCTGGCTGCCGCCGAGGTCATCGACACGATCGGGCGGGATGCCGTGGACGGTCTCAACCGCATGGGATCGCCCAATTTCTATGGCTACGTCCTTGGCGGCTCGCATCCGGTCGGTGTCGCGGCGGACATGATGGTCTCGGCCTGGGGGCAGAATTGCGGCTCGGCCTTCGAGACACCGGCGATGACGGCGATGGAACGCGCGGTCTGCGACTGGACCATCGACATGCTCGGCCTGCCAACGGAGAGCGGCGCGGGGCTGGTGACGGGTGCATCGGTCGCCAACATGGTCGCGATCATGGCGGCACGGAACGCGCTCCTGTCCGCGCAGGGTTGGGATGTGGAGGTCAAGGGGCTGTTCGGTGCGCCGGAAATCCCGGTCCTGATCGGCGAGCACGCGCATTCCGCCCCGTTTGCCGCGCTCCGCTATGCAGGCTTCGGGGCAGGGCGGGCCATTCGCGTCGCGACCGACGACCAGGGGCGGATCGACCCATTGGCCTTTTCCGAGGCCATCGCGCGCTGCACGCGCCCGGCGCTCGTGGTGCTTCAGGCGGGCCAGATCAATTCGGGCGCCTTCGACCCGTTCGAGGCGATCATCCCCGCCGTCCGTGCCAATGGTGGCTGGGTCCATGTGGACGGCGCCTTCGGTCTTTGGCTCGCCGCCGTGCCGGACCTTGCGGGCCGGCTGAGGGGCGTGCAACTGGCCGACAGCTGGGCGGTGGACCTGCACAAATGGCTGAACGCGCCCTTCGATGCCGGCATGGTGATCTGCCGCGACCGGGCGCCTTTGGTGCGCGCTATGACGGCGCGGGGGGCCTATCTGCCCGAGGTGGGCGAGCAGTGGGAGCCGTCGGATTCCACCCCCGAACTCTCGCGCCGCGCGCGCGGCGTGCCGAGCTACGCGATCCTGCGCCATCTTGGCCGCAAGGGGCTGCGCGAGATGGTGGCACGGCATTGTGCGCTGGCGGCCCGCGCGGCCGAGCGGCTGGCCGCCGAACCGGGGATCAGCGTCCTGAACGAGATCCATTGCAACCAAGTCGCCGTGACCTTCGGCGAGGGGACGGAGGGCGATGGCCTGACCCGTAAGGTATTGGCAGCGGTACAAAAACGCGGCCTTGTCTATCCGACGCATGGGGAATGGCGGGGGCGGCAGATCATGCGGATCTCGGTGATCTGCTACGCCACACAGGAGCGGGATATCGACCTGCTGGTCGAAGAGGTGATCAGCGCCTGGCGCCTGATCAGAGGCGGTAAAGAATGAAGGATACC
>JAUIBJ010000388.1 GCA_030428025.1 Alphaproteobacteria bacterium | reverse complement strand
AAGGCCGAGGATGCGCGGGAGGGGATTTCTGCCTTCCTCGAAAAACGCACACCCCATTGGACCGACCGATGACAGACCCCCTGCCCCCCGCCTGCGGCGACCTCGCCACGCTTCTGGAAGATCGCGCCGCCCGGTTCCCCGACGACGCCTTCTTCCTGATGAACGATCTGGTCGACAGCTTCTCGGCCCTCAACGACAAGGCCAACCGCTTTGCGCGCGGCTTGGGCACGCTCGATGTCCGGCCCGGCGAGATCGTCGCCATGATGATGCCGAACGCGCCCGAGTTCATGTATGCATGGTTCGGCGTACTCAAATGCGCCGCCGTGACCGCGCCGATCAACACTGCCTTTCGCGGCACCGGCCTTGCGCATCTGATCACCCTGGCCGAGGCCCGGATCCTGATCATCGACGCGGCCTACATCCCGCATCTGGCACAGGTGGCCGACAGGCTCGACTGTCTGGAAACCGTGATCATCCGGGGCGATATCACAGAGGCGCGCGAGCAGCTGCCGTTCCGGGCGGTCGAATTCGAGGCCCTGATGGCAGAGCCGGCCGGCAACCCCACGCGCCCGCCCATCGGGCCCTTCGACCGGGCGATGGTGCTGTTTACCTCCGGCACCACGGGCCGGTCCAAGGGCTGCGTGCTGTCGCAGCGCTATCTGCTGCACCACGCCGAAACCGTGCGCGAACAGTTCCGCATCACCCGCGCCGACACGCTCTATTGCCCGTTCCCGCTTTTCCATGCCGACGCGGCCTATCTGACCGTCCTGCCCGCGCTGCTGGTCGGCTGCCGGGCGGCGCTGAGCGAGCGCTTCAGCGCCTCGCGCTTCTGGGACGAAATCCGGCATTACGGCGCCACGGTGTTCGATTTCATGGGGGCGACCCTGTCGATACTGTGGAAACAACCGCCGAAAACGGACGATGCCGACAACCCGGTGCGTCTGGCTTGGGGTGTGCCGATGCCGCAATGGGCCGATGCGTTCGAAAAGCGGTTCGATCTGCAACTGGTCGAGGTCTACGGATTGACCGACGGCGGCGTGGGCGTCTTCCATCCGCTTGACGAGCCCCGCCGGCCCGGCGCCTGCGGCAGGCCCACCTCCGCCTATGACTACCGCATCTTCGACGAACTCGACCGGGAACTGCCCGCGGGCACCATCGGCGAGATCGTCATTCGGCCGAACGAACCGGGCGTGATCATGACCGAATACCTGAACATGCCGCGCGAGACGCTGGACGCCATGCGCAACCTGTGGTTCCACACCGGCGATCGCGGGTTCTTCGACGACGACGGATATCTGCATTTCATCGAGCGGAAGAAGGACGCCATCCGCCGGCGGGGCGAGAACATCTCGGCCTTCGAGGTCGAGGAGGCGGCGAACACGCATCCGGCGGTGCTGGAAACCGCGGCCATCGGCGTGCCCTCTGAGCTGTCGGAGGAAGAGGTGATGGTCTGGGTCGTCCTGCGTGAAGGCGAGACGCTGAGCCCCGAGGCCTTCATCGCCCACTGCCAGACACAGATGGCCGCCTACATGGTGCCGCGTTACGTCCAGTTCGTGGGCGAGCTTCCGAAAACGCCCACCGAGAAGGTCGAGAAATACAGGCTGTCCGAGTGTGGCGTGGGCCCCGAGACATGGGACCGCGAGGCATCCGGCGGCACGATTGGGAGGAACGCGAAGTGAGTTACCGATATGACACCGTACTGAGCGAGGTGGACGAGAGCGGCGTGCGGACCATCACGCTCAACCGACCCGGCAGCATGAACGCCATGAACCGCCAACTCGTCCGCGACGTGGCGCGCGCCTTCGACGATGCCAATGCAGACCCGGCGACGCGCGCCATCGTCTTCACCGGCGCCGGCAAGGCCTTCTGCGCGGGCGACGACCGGAAAGAGCACGTGCAGCCCGAGACCGAAACCGAAGCCCGGATCGTGGTGAACGAGATCCAGGCCGCCACCCGCGCCATCGTCTTCGGCGAAAAGCCGGTGGTGGGGGCCATCAATGGCTGGGCCGTGGGCGGCGGCTTCGAATGGGCGATCAACTGCGATTTCCCCGTCTGGGCGGAAAGCGCGAAGGCCTTCTTTCCCGAAGTCGCGCTCAATGTCTTCGTCACCGGAGGGGTGACGTCACTGCTGCCGGCGCTGGTTGGGTTGAACCGGGCGCGGGAGCTTCTGTTCTTCGGAGAGCGCCACGACGCCCGGACGTTGCTGGAGATGGGTGTTGCGTGGCGGGTGGTGCGCGACGACGCTCTGGCCGAGGAGGCGCAGGCCGTGGCCCGCCGGCTGGCCGAATTGCCGACGCTTTCGGCGCGGGCGATGAAGCGCGTTCTGAACCGCGCCGCGATGAGCGATGTGACGGCGGCCATGGCGGCGGAAACCGACGCCACCGTGGCGGGCTTCCTGGACCCCGAGACAACCCGGCGGATGACCGATTTCTAAACGGCAGCCGCGCGCCTATTGCACGGGCGCCAGCCCCAGGATCTGCCGCGCCTGGGACGGAGTGGCGACGGGACGGTCATGCTTGCGGCACAACTCCGCCGTGCGCGCCACCAGCGCGGCGTTGGACGGCGCGAGCGTGGTCCTGTCGAGCCGGACATTGTCTTCCAGACCGGTGCGACAATGCCCGCCACCCGCGATGCACCATTCGTTCAGGGTGATCTGGTGCGGTCCGATCCCGGCGGCACACCATTCGGCATCCGGCGCCAGCCGGCGCACCGTCTGGACGTAGAAATCGAACACCTCGCGGTCGACCGGCATCGCGTTCTTCACCCCCATCACGAACTGGATGTAGAGCGACCCGGGAATCCGCCCGTCGCGGTTCATGGCCACAGCCTGGAAGATATGGCCCAGATCGAAGGCCTCGACCTCGGGTTTGATGTTGTACTCGCGCATCTCCGAGGCCAGCCAGTCGATCAGGTCGGGCGCGTTCTCATAGACCCGGTTGGGAAAGTTGTTCGACCCGGTGGTGAGCGAGGCCATCTCCGGCCGCAGCGGCAGCATGCCGCCGCGTTCGCGCCCGGTGCCCGTGCGCCCGCCGGTCGAAAACTGGATGATGATCTCGGGGCAGTGCTTCTGCAGCCCCTCCTTGAGCCGGGCGAAGCGTTCGGGGTCGGTCGTCGGATTCTCTTCGTCGTCGCGGACATGGCAATGGGCGATGCTGGCGCCGGCCTCGAAGGCCTCCTGCACCGACTCGACCTGTTCCGAGACGGTGATCGGTACCGCCGGATTGTCCTTCTTGCGCGGTACCGATCCAGTGATCGCGACACAGATGATGCAAGGTTTCTCCACGGCGGTTCCCTCCTATTTCGTTGCGGTATCCGGGTGCGTTTCGGCAAAAGCCCCCATCCTGTTCCATCTGCGGCTGAGCGCCGCAAGCGCGGCATAGGCGCCCAACTCCAGATGGTCGGGCATGACGGTGGCCAGGAAATCGTACAAGACGACGGTGGTGATAACGGTCTGGTCCGGGGCCTCGCCCCCGGGCGCGCCGGCGAAATGCGCGTCGAGCCAGACCAGACCCGAGCGGACCTGGCCGAGATTGTGGTCGAGCCAGGGCTTGTGCAGGGTCTCGGGCGGGCGCATCACCAGCTCGTAGCGGGCGGCGGCGGCCTTGTCCATGGCCCCGAGCGCCACCGCCAGCACCCGCAGATCGGCCCGGCGCTGCGGCTCGTCGAAAGGCAGCAACGCCCGGCCGGGCCCGGCCACATGGTCGAGATGGTCCAGAATGGCGCTGCTGTCGAAGATCACCTCGCCATCGTCCAGCACCAGTGCCGGGATGCGCCCGGCCGGGTTGTACTGGCGCACCTCGTCGAGATTGTGCCAGGCGGTGATCGGCCGGTGCTCGAACGGCATGTCCAGCAGCTTCAGGCTGACCGCCACGCGGCGGGTGTAGGGCGAAAGGTATCGTCCGAGCAGTATCATTCCGGCATTCCTGATCCGAGTGTCATCTAGTTGAGCGTCCGCCCGCCATCCACGTAAACGGTCTGCCCGGTGATGAAGCGGCCCGCGTCGGACAGCATCAGAAGCGTCGCGCCCACCAGGTCGTCCGCCTCGCCGAACCGGCCCATGGGAATCTGCGACAGGGCGGTTGCCGTCATCTCCGCATCCGCAAGGATCGTCGCCTCGGTGAGCGGCGTGCGGGTCACCGCCGGGCCGATGGCGTTCACCGCGATGCCCGCCCCCGCCCATTCCTTCGCCAGCACCTTCACCAGCTGCGCCAGCGCCGCCTTGCTGGTGGAATAGGCCGCATATTGCGGGTTCACCACGCGGCTGGAGACCGAGGCCACATGCAGGATGCGCCCGCCGCCCGTCTGGCCCGCCATCGCCCGCGCCGCGCTGCGCGACAGCAGGAAGGCGCCGGTGACGTTGACCATCATGGAC
>JAUIBJ010000387.1 GCA_030428025.1 Alphaproteobacteria bacterium | reverse complement strand
AGGTGTTTGCCCCGCTCACGGTTGCGGTGCTTTCCACCGGCGACGAGGTGATCGAACCGGGGAGCGAGGCGGGCGAGGGCCAGATCTTTGACGCCAACCGCCCGATGCTTGCCGCTCTGATCGAGGAGTTCGGCTATCGCGCGCTTGATCTCGGCCGGGTTCCGGACGATCGCGCCACCCTGCGGGACACGCTTGACCGGGGCGCAGCCGTGGCCGATCTGATCCTGACCTCCGGCGGAGCCTCCTCGGGCGACGAGGATCATGTGTCGGCTCTTTTGAATGAGGCTGGGGCGATGGCCGAATGGCGCATCGCCATCAAGCCGGGCCGGCCTCTGGCGCTGGGGATGTGGTCGGGCACGCCGGTCTTCGGGCTGCCAGGCAATCCGGTGGCGGCGATGGTCTGCACGCTGGTTTTCGCCCGGCCCGCGATGGGGCTGATGGCGGGCCGTGGCTGGCAGGCACCGCAGGGGTTCGAGGTGCCGGCGGCGTTTTCGAAGTCAAAGAAGCCGGGCCGGCGCGAGTTCCTGCGCGCGCGAATGCGCAATGGCCATGCGGAGGTGTTCAAATCCGAAGGATCGGGGCGGATCAGCGGGTTGAGCTGGGCCGAAGGGCTGGTGGAACTGCCCGACGGCGCGGCGGAGGTCGCGCCGGGCGATCCGGTGCGCTACATTCCGTTCGGGAGTTTCCGGTAGGGGTGGGCAGAGTGCCGCCACGACCAATCGGCGGCCAGCTGTTCCGGGCGTTTGATCCGAAGATCACGCCGCGACCACCTCACCCTTTCGAAGCACCGCGATATAGAAGCCGTCCATCCCGCCAAGCTCGGGCCAGTAGTCGGGCCGCAGCCGCAACCCGCCCTCTTCGGTGATCCATCCCTCTTCCACCCCCGGCACGGTCAGGGCGTCGCGTTCCACCAACAGCTCCGGATGCCGCGAAAGGGCTTCTTCCACCTGGCATTCCCCTTCGTCAGGCAAAAGAGAGCAGGTGCAGAACACCAGCCGCCCGCCGGGTTTCAACAGGGTCAGCGCGTGGTCGATCATCCGCGCCTGCAATTCGATCAGACCGGCGAAGTCCGAGCCGTCCTTGGCGAAGGGCAGGTCGGGATGGCGCCGGATGGTGCCGGTGGCCGAGCAGGGCGCGTCGAGCAATACGGCATCGTATGGTCCGTCCGCATGCGCCAGTGCATCCTGCACCACGCAGGTGGCCTTAAGCCCGGTGCGCGCGAGATTCTCCCGCACCCGTTCCATACGACGGTCAGAGATATCCAGCGCCACAACATCAGCGCCCGCCGCGCACAGTTGCAGGGTCTTGCCGCCCGGAGCGGCGCAGAGGTCGAGTACTCGCTCGCCCGGTTGCGGTGCGAGCAGGTGCACGGGCAGGGCGGCGGCGGCATCCTGCACCCACCAATCACCCGCCTCGTAGCCTGGAAGTGCCGAAACCTGACCGGTCTCGGCCAGACGCACCGAGCCCGTGGGCAGCAAGGTGCCGCCGAGCCGGTTTGCCAATGCCGCGCTGTCGCCTTTCGCGGTCAGGTCCAGCGGAGCGCCAGCGAAATGGGCCTTCTCCATCGCGCTCACCGCGCCCTTGCCCCAGGCCGCTACCAGCGGCGTGCGCAGCCAGCCGGGCAGGCGGGGGATGCGCAGATCGGGCCAGCGTTTCACATCCTCCTCGGCGACCTTGCGCAGCACCGCGTTGACGAGAGGTTTGAACTTGGGCCCGCGCTGGCCGGAGGGGGTGAGCCCGACAAGCTCGTTGACCACGCCATGCGCGTCGCCGCCGAGGCAGAGCTCGACCGTGCCAAGCCGGAGGATGTTGCGGATGTTGAGCGGCACGCGCTTGCGCAGGTGACGGTCGAGGATGCGGTCGGCCCGCTCCATGCCGCGAAGCGTCTGCACCGCGAGCCGTTGGGCGGCGGCGCGCTCGGGCGCCCCCAGCCGGGCGATCCCCGCGCGGCCCAGAAGATCCGACAGAAGCTCGCCCTCGCCGAGGACGGCATCGAGAAGCCGCAGCGCGGCGGCCCGGGGCGTGAGGGAGGAAGCGGACATCGGCAGCGGTCCTTGGCCTTTGTTGAACGCCGGTCTATATCAGGCCGGCAAGAGCGAAGGAAGCCCGACGATGGAGTCCGAGAAGAAAGACCTGCCGCCCGAGGCACAGCGCGCGCTGGCCGAGGCCGAGGAGCGCCGGCGCAAGGCGAAGACCGTGGAACTGCCCAAGGAGCTTGGCGGCCGGAAGGGCCCCGAGCCGGTACGCTACGGCGATTGGGAGAAGAAGGGCATCGCGGTCGATTTCTGAGCCGGCGGGCGCGCTTCAGTCCTTCAGACCCAGCACGTCGAGCATGTCGTATTCGCCCGGCTTGCGCCCCTGCCCCCAAAGCGCGGCCTTCAGCGCCCCGCGGGCAAAGACCGACCGGTCGGAGGCCACATGCCTCAGAGTGATCCGCTCTCCCGTGGCGGCAAAAAGCACGTCATGCTCGCCCACGATGTCGCCGCCGCGAATGGCGTGAAAACCGATATGGCCCCGCTCGCGCTTGCCGGTGATGCCATCGCGGCCGCGGTCGGCCACGGAGGCCAGAGACACGCCACGCGCCTCTGCCGCCGCCTCGCCCAACATCAATGCCGTGCCCGAGGGCGCATCGACCTTCTGGTTGTGATGGGCCTCGATCACCTCGATGTCGTAATCCTCGTCCAGCGCAGCGGCCACCTGCCGGGTGAGCTGAACCAGAAGGTTGACGCCGAGGCTCATGTTGCCGGCGCGGACGATGGTGGCGTGCCGCGCGGCGGCCCTGACCGCCGCCAGATCGTCGTCGGTCATGCCGGTGGTGCCGATCACATGCACGCAGCGCGCCTGTGCCGCGAGCCCCGCGAATTCCACCGTCGCGGCGGGCGCGGTGAAGTCGATCACCGCATGCGCCCGGGCGATGGCCTCCAGCAGATCGTCGGTGACCGTCACGCCGAGCGGCGCACCGCCCATCGCCGTGCCCACATCCTGCCCGATCCAGTCGTGCCCTGCGCGCTCCACGGCACCCACCAGCCGGGCGCGGTCGCTTGACGCCACCGTGCGCACCAGCATCTGCCCCATCCGGCCCGAGGCCCCCGTTACCACAATCCCCGGCTTCTCGGTCATCGCTCTCTCCCTCGCGTCCTGGCCATTCCCTAGCGCACGGATCATCGCTTGGCAAAGCCCCGGCGAAGGCTTAGATGCTGGGACATGGCAAAGAACAAGTTTCACGACGGTCCCGGGCCTTCGCAGCGGCAGCTGCGGGTGGGCGAGTTGATCCGTCGCACACTGTCGGACGTGCTGATGCGTGGCGACATCCACGACCCTGAGCTCAACCGCCTGTCGGTGACCGTGGGCGAGGTGCGCACCTCCCCCGATCTGAAGGTGGCCACCGCCTATGTGCTTCCGCTGGGCGGCGAGGGACAGGAGAGTGTGATCGGCCTGCTGGCCCGCAACAAGGGTGAGCTTCGCCGGATCATCGGCAAGAAGCTCGAACTGAAATACGCCCCCGACCTGCGCTTTCGCCTCGACGAGACCTTCGACAAGATGGACGAGACCCGCCGTATCTTCGCCCAGGAGAACGTGCGCCGGGACATCGAGGGATAACCGTATGCCGTGGCTCGTCGCGCTTCTGCTGCTTGCCCTGCCCGCCGCCGCCCAGGCCTGCGGCAATGCCATGCTGGAAGGCGAGCGCTTCACCGTCTGCCGGATCGACCCGGCCCGGGTGGACCTGCGGCTATTCCTGAACGATCCCGAGACCGGCAAGCCTCTGGGCAGCTTCACCAATGTCGAGACGCTGGTCGAGCGCGAGGGCCGCAAGCTGCTCTTCGCGATGAATGCCGGCATGTATCATCAGGACAGGCGCCCGGTGGGCCACTATGTCGAGAACGGGGCCGAATCCGTGCCGGTCATCACCTCTGACGGGCCCGGAAATTTCGGTCTGCTGCCCAACGGCGTCTTCTGCATCGGCAAGGGCTGGGCACGGGTGTTCGAGACCCGTGCGTACCTGGCGCGCAAGCCCGCCTGCCGTTATGCTTCGCAATCCGGACCGATGCTGGTGATCGACGGCGCGCTGCATCCCCGGTTCCTGCCCGACAGCGACAGCGAATATGTTCGCAACGGCGTCGGCACGTCGGCTGACGGCAAGACGGTCTGGTTCGCGATTTCAGAGGCGCCGGTGAATTTCCACCTTTTCGCCCGGCTTTTCCGCGACGTTCTGAAGACGCCGCAGGCGCTTTACTTCGACGGCAACATCTCGCGGCTTTATGCGCCCGATCTGGGCCGGCATGACGGCGGCTTTCCAATGGGGCCGATGGTGGGCGCTGTGACACCGGTGCAATAGGCGAGGCCCCGAGACCCGGCAGCGAGGACCGCGACCTGAC
>JAUIBJ010000386.1 GCA_030428025.1 Alphaproteobacteria bacterium | reverse complement strand
TGCGCGATGCCGAGGCGCCGCAGAAATACATCGTCTGCAACGCCGACGAGGGCGACAGCGGCACCTTCGCCGACCGGATGATCATGGAGGGCGATCCCTTCACGCTGATCGAAGGCATGGCCATCGCGGGCATCGGCGTAGGCGCGACGCGGGGATACGTGTACCTCAGATCGGAGTATCCCGATGCCATCGCGGCGATGTCCCGCGCGGTCGAACTCGCACGCAAGGCGGGCATACTGGGCGCGGACGTTCTCGGGTCGGGCCGGGCCTTCGACATGGAGATCCGCAAGGGGGCAGGAGCCTATGTCTGCGGAGAGGAGACCTCGCTTCTGAACTCGCTTGAGGGTAAGCGCGGTGTAGTGCGCGCCAAGCCGCCGCTGCCGGCGCTCGAGGGGTTTCTCGGGCGGCCCACCGTTGTCAACAATGTAATCTCGTTGGCGACCGTTCCGGTGGTTTTCGAGAAGGGCGCAAGAGCCTACGCCGATTTCGGCCTGGGTCGGTCGCGCGGCACCGTGACGCTCCAGATTGCGGGCAACGTCGCGCGCGGCGGGCTGTTCGAGACGGCCTTCGGCATCAGCCTGGGCGAGGTGGTAAACAACCTCGGCGGCGGCACCGCCTCGGGCCGGCCCGTGAAGGCGGTGCAGGTCGGCGGACCGCTTGGCGCTTACATGCCGGTTTCCAAGTTCGACACGCCGATCGGTTATGAAGAGTTCGACCAGAACGGCGGACTGATCGGCCACGCAGGGCTGGTCGTTTTCGACGACACAACCGACATGCTGCGAATGGCGCGGTTCGCAATGGAGTTCTGCGCCGTGGAAAGCTGCGGCAAGTGTACGCCCTGCCGGATTGGTGCGGTACGCGGGGTGGAGACGATCGACCGCATTGCGGAGGGGGACGCGGGTGCGCTGACGCTTCTGACCGACCTCTGCGAGACGATGAAGGACGGATCGCTTTGTGCGCTTGGTGGCTTCACACCTTTCCCCGTCATGTCCGCCGTCACCCAGTTTCCGGACGATTTCGCCAGGCAGAAGGAGGCCGCTGAATGAAGGACTTTATCCTCCCACCGATGCCCGACGACCGTGACATGGGCACACCCGCGAAAGAGGGAAAACCGGTTTCGCTGATCATCGACGGCTTCGAGGTCGCGGTGCCCGAAGGGACATCCGTGATGCGCGCTGCGGCCGAACTCGGCATCCAGGTGCCGAAACTCTGCGCGACCGATAGTCTGGAGGCGTTCGGGTCCTGCCGACTTTGCGCGGTCGAGATCGAGGGGCGGCGCGGCACACCCGCCTCCTGCACCACGCCCGTGACCGAAGGCATGGTCGTCAGTACCCAGTCCGACAAGGTTCGCCGGATCCGCAAGGGTGTGATGGAGCTCTACATCTCCGACCACCCGCTCGACTGCCTGACCTGTTCGGCTAATGGCGATTGCGAGTTGCAGGATATGGCCGGAGCCGTTGGCCTGCGCGACGTGCGCTACAAGGCACCGCAATCCGGTGGACTGGCCAACCATTTCGAGGCACGCAACACCTCTGGCGAAGCAAACCCGGAATGGCTGCCCAAGGACGACAGCAACCCTTACTTCACCTATGACCCGTCGAAATGTATCGTCTGCAACCGGTGCGTCCGGGCCTGCGAGGAAGTGCAGGGCACTTTCGCGCTGACCATCGAGGGCCGCGGATTCGACAGCCGCATCTCGGTCGGGGCGGAGAATTTCCTTGCCTCCGACTGCGTGTCCTGCGGCGCCTGTGTCCAGGCCTGCCCGACGGCGACGCTACAGGAAAAGTCGATCATCGAGCTGGGCACGCCGGATCGGTCGGTCGTGACCACCTGCGCCTATTGCGGTGTCGGCTGTTCCTTTAAGGCCGAGATGCAGGGCGACGAACTCGTCCGGATGGTCCCCTACAAACACGGCAAGGCGAACCGGGGTCATTCCTGCGTCAAGGGTCGTTTCGCCTGGGGCTATGCGAACCACAAGGAGCGCATCCTCAATCCGATGATCCGCGACAGCACCGACGAACCCTGGCGCGAGGTCAGCTGGGGCGAAGCCATAGGGTTTGCAGCTGCAAAGATGCGCGGTCTTCAGGAGACTTACGGCCGGAAGAGCATCGGCGTCATCACCTCGTCGCGCTGTACCAACGAGGAAACCTACCTCGTACAGAAACTGACCCGTGCGGTCTTCGGCAACAACAACACCGACACCTGCGCGCGGGTCTGCCATTCGCCCACCGGCTATGGGCTCGGCCAGACATTCGGCGCTTCGGCGGGAACGCAGGACTTCGACTCGGTCGAGCACACCGATGTGGTGATCGTGATCGGCGCGAACCCGACCGACGGTCATCCGGTCTTTGCCTCGCGGCTGAAGAAGCGGCTACGGGCGGGCGCAAAGCTCATCGTCATCGACCCGCGCCGCATCGACCTCGTCAAATCGGCGCATATCGAGGCGGCGCACCATCTGGCGCTGCGGCCCGGAACCAACGTCGCGGTCGTCACGGCGCTGGCGCATGTGATCGTGACCGAAGGACTTATCGACGAAACCTTCATCCGCGAGCGCTGCGACTGGGACGAGTTCCAGCATTTCGCCGAGTTCGTGAGTGATACGCGCCACAGCCCCGAAGCGACAGCTCTGCTGACCGGGGTCGACCCGGCCGAACTGCGCGCCGCCGCCCGGCTCTTCGCCACCGGCGGAAACGGGGCGATCTACTACGGACTGGGGGTCACTGAGCACAGCCAGGGCTCAACCACGGTCATGAGCATCGCGAACCTCGCCATGCTGACCGGCAATATCGGCCGCCCCGGGGTCGGGGTGAACCCGCTCCGCGGCCAGAACAACGTGCAGGGGTCTTGTGACATGGGCTCCTTCCCGCACGAACTTCCGGGCTACCGTCATGTGAAGAACGCAGATGTCCGCGAGATGTTCGAGGCGGTCTGGGGCGCACCGATCGACCCCGATCCGGGCCTGCGTATCCCCAACATGCTGGATGCGGCGGTCGATGGCACCTTCAAGGGGCTCTACTGCCAGGGCGAGGACATTCTGCAATCCGACCCTGACACGAAGCACGTCGCAGCAGGCCTTGCCGCGATGGAATGCGTCATCGTTCACGATCTCTTCCTGAACGAGACGGCTAACTACGCGCATGTCTTCCTGCCCGGCTCCACCTTCCTCGAGAAGGACGGGACCTTCACCAACGCCGAGCGCCGCATCAACCGCGTTCGTAAGGTCATGGCTCCGCGTAACGGCTATGGCGACTGGGAAGTCACACAGTTGCTCGCGAACGCCATGGGCGCGGGCTGGGCCTACACGCACCCATCCCAGATCATGGATGAAATCGCGGCGACCACGCCCTCCTTCGCAGGTGTCGATTACGCGCTGCTGGAAGAGAAAGGCTCGGTCCAGTGGCCCTGTAACGAGGCGTATCCCGAAGGCACGCCTCTGATGCATGTCGACGGTTTCGTGCGCGGCAAGGGGCGGTTCATCGTGACCGAGTACGTCGCCACAGACGAGAAGACGGGACCGCGCTTCCCACTGTTGCTGACGACAGGGCGAATTCTCAGCCAGTACAATGTCGGTGCTCAGACGCGACGGACGGCAAACACGGTCTGGCACGAGGCTGACCTGCTCGAAATCCACCCGCACGATGCCGAGAACCGCGGGCTCAAGAATGGCGACTGGATACGGCTGGCGTCGCGGTCCGGTGAAACCACGCTGAAGGCGAAGATCACAGATCGCGTCAGCCCCGGCGTCGTCTACACCACCTTCCACCACCCGGACACGCAGGCCAACGTCATCACCACCGACTATTCCGACTGGGCCACCAACTGCCCCGAATACAAGGTGACGGCCGTGCAGGTAAGTCCTTCGAACGGGCCGACCGATTGGCAGGAGGAATACTCCGCGCAAGCCGCACGCTCGCGGCGAATCCTCCCGGCGGCGGAGTAGGGCGATGCATAGCCTGTCCACAATATCCCTGCCGGGTTGGTCCATCCAGACGGACGGCGACCGTTCGGTCCACCGGACGTTGCCCGACGAGGTTCCCATAGCCGTTGTGTTCAATGGCTCGACACTTGCGGTGATGATGGCCACGCCGGACAACGTTGGCGATTTTGCATATGGGTTCGCGTTGACCGAGGGCATGATCGCTCGACCCGATGAGGTCGAAAGTTTCGAAGTCGTATCGCATGCGCAGGGGATCGAGGCGCGGTTCTGGCTGCGGGACGACCGCGCCGAGGCACTTTCCGCTCGCCGCCGCTCTATGGCCGGGCCGGTTGGGTGTGGTCTTTGCGGGATCGACAGCCTCGAACAGGCTATGCGACCCCTGCCGCGTGTCTCGGGCGGGGCGCTGCAACTCTCCCGCGCCGAGGTGGCCGGGGCCACCGA
>JAUIBJ010000385.1 GCA_030428025.1 Alphaproteobacteria bacterium | reverse complement strand
GATCCCGCCCGCGCCCACACCGGGCCCGGGCAGGTCGCGGCTCTTGTAGACGCCGGTGGCGATCAGAACGGCATCGTGCTTGTCGCGGATCTCGTCGAACGAGATGTCCTTGCCCACGTCGCAATTGAGAACGAAGGTCACCCCGCCCTTTTCAAGCTGGTCCACGCGGCGCATGACCACGTCCTTTTCCAGCTTGAAGCCCGGAATGCCGTAGGTCATCAGACCGCCGGCCCGGTCGTAGCGGTCATAGACCGTCACCTGCACGCCGGCGCGGCGCAGCACATCCGCCGCGGCCAGCCCGCCGGGGCCCGCGCCGATGATGCCGACAGACTCCGGCCGCTCCTCCTGCGGCGCGATCGTATCGACCCAGCCCTTTTCCCAGGCCGTGTCAGTGAGGTATTTTTCCACCGCCCCGATCGTGACGGTTCCGTGGCCCGACTGTTCGATCACGCAATTGCCTTCGCACAGCCGGTCCTGCGGGCAGATGCGGCCACAGATCTCGGGGAAGGTGTTGGTCTGCTGGCTCAGCTCATAGGCTTCCTGCAGCCGCCCTTCGGCGGTCAGGCGCAGCCAGTCGGGGATGTTGTTGTGCAGCGGGCAATGGGTCTGGCAATAGGGCACGCCGCACTGGCTGCAGCGGGCCGCCTGTTCCTTCGCCTTTTCATCGGCGTATTCCGCATAGATCTCGTGGAAATCCCTGTTGCGCTCCTCGGCCGCCCGCTTGTCGGGCATCGTCCGCTGGACGGTCACGAATTTCAGCATCGGTTGCTTCGCCACCTGTCAATCTCCTTCCACCCACCGCGCTTCTCTACCGGATGCCGCAACGGAAATAAAGTCAGCTTAGGTGACCTAATAGAAAATATTTTTCTTTCCGACCCCGGTCCCTCTTACCATTTGATCACATTTTATGTCCGTTTCGGTCTTAAATGCCGGCTTTTCTTTGACTCTCAATGGTTTATAGGTTGTACGCAAAACTGCACCGCCAGAGCAGGTTCCGTCGATGCCCCTATTCCACCTAATCCTAGTGGCCGTCATTCAGGGCCTGACCGAGTTCCTGCCGGTCTCTTCCTCCGGCCACTTGATTCTGCTGCCGCATCTGACCGGGCTCGACGATCAGGGGCAGGGGATCGACGTCGCCGTGCATGTGGGCACGCTGCTGGCCGTGATCCTCTATTTCTGGTCCGAAATGCGGCTGGCCTTTTCCGGTCTGCCCCGGTTACTGACCGGCCGGGCGGATACCGAAGGGGCGCGGCTGGCACTTCTGCTCATCATCTCGTCGATCCCGGTCGTGGCCTTCGGGCTCATTCTGAAGCTAACCGGCCTCGACACTGCGCTGCGGTCCATAGCCGTGATCGGCTGGGCCATGCTGATCTTCGGCATCGTGCTCTACTGGGCCGACCAGAACGGCGGCACCGAAAGAACCGCGAAGGACTGGGGGCTGACGGATGCGATGGTGTTGGGCGTTTGGCAGGCCATCGCGCTGATCCCCGGCACATCGCGGTCCGGCATCACCATCACCGGGGCGCGCTTTCTGGGCTATGGCCGGCATGACGCGGCCCGGTTGGCAATGCTGATGTCGGTGCCCACGATCATCGAAAGCGGCCTGTTCCTCGGCGGCGAGGCGGCGATGAATGCCGATATCGGGCTGCTGCGGGATGGCGCCATCGCCGCCGGGTTTGCCTTTGTCGCGGCGCTTCTGGCACTGGTGCTGATGATGCGGCTCCTGCGCAGCGTCAGCTTCACGCCCTATGTGATCTACCGGATCGCCCTCGGCCTGATCCTTTTGGGCGTGGCCTATCTCTGAAGTGTTTCACCCTTTATCCGATGTGTCGGATCAAAGGTGAAACGCTCTAGAAACGTGGATTCGAGGCCGATTCCTTGATCGCCAGATACTGCCCGTCGACCCGGAACCGCCACAGGTAATCGGGCAGGACAGCCTCGGTCGCGACCGGCTCGATACCGAGATCGGCAAAGCCCTTGGCGCCGTCGGCCACCACGTTGTCAGAACGCAGGCTCGTCACCTGGTCGCGGGTGATCTGCGCCGGGATGAGCCCGAGCGTCAGAGTCTGCACCATTTCCATGATCCCGCCCATGATCGAGGCCATCCAGAAAGGCAGGTTCACGATCAGCCGGCGGCGCCGGATCACGTGGAGCATCTCCTTCATCAACTCGCGGAATGTGTTCACATCCGGCCCGCCAAGCTCGTAAATGCCCGGCGCGGCCTGACCCTCGGCGCCCATCTGGGCGGCGGCGGCGACATCATCGACATAGACCGGTTGAAAGCGGGTGTTGCCTCCAACAATCGGCAGCACCGGCCCGAACCGCGTCATCGTCGCGAAGCGGTTGAAGAACTGGTCCTCGACGCCAAACATCACCGACGGTCGCAGGATCACAGCACTGGGGAAAGCCGCAAGTATGGCGTCTTCCCCCCGCCCCTTGCTCTGACCATACAGCGACGGGCTCTCTGGGTCGGCACCGATGGCAGAGATATGCACCAAGCGCTGCACACCCTCCGCTGCGGCGATGCGTGCGATTCGCGCGGCGCCCTCGTTCTGTACAGCGTCGAAATTGTTCTTGCCCGAACGGTCGAAGGTACCGACACAGTTGATCACCACATCCGCGCCGGCCGTGACCG
The DNA here is from genome assembly GCA_030428025.1 of Alphaproteobacteria bacterium. Taxonomy (GTDB): domain Bacteria; phylum Pseudomonadota; class Alphaproteobacteria; order Rhodobacterales; family Rhodobacteraceae; genus Roseovarius. The sequence goes on along the minus strand of JAUIBJ010000385.1, from coordinate 1,744 downwards.
CGCGCACACTGTTGTCGTCACGGATATTGCAGAAGACCGGCTCGACCTGACCGACAACGCCATAGGTCTTGACGTGCATGGCCTCGTTGGGCCGACGCACCGCCACCCGCACGCGCCACCCGGCCTTGGCCATCCGCCGGGTAATGTAGCGTCCGACAAACCCCGATCCGCCGAAGATCGTCACAAGTTTCGAGCTGGGCATCCGCTGGCCTCCGCAATCTCGCCATCCGGCTTTCTTCCTAGCCGTCCTGACGCGCATCCACAAGCCATGAGGCGGAATGCGAAAGGCACGGAAAATCGCGATTGACACCACTTTCGCCCGCCGCTAAACGCCAACCTCACGACACCGGCCCAGGTGGCGGAATTGGTAGACGCGCTAGCTTCAGGTGCTAGTGTCCGTATGGACGTGGAGGTTCGAGTCCTCTCCTGGGCACCATTCTTCCCAATCAGAATTTCGTTCTCAGACAGTGTCGCCTCTGCGCGTTAGGCCGTCAAATCCAGACAGTTCTGCTATAATATGGCTACGGGTCGCCGAGATGCGGGGAGTTTCCCGGAAATCGCGGTGGGAACCCACCCAAAGGGGCACCTCGAGATCGGGCATCAGATCAGGCCGACGGTGCAGGATCGGCGAGGAATCGGCCACGAATGTTGGAAGAATCGCAATACCGAGGCCCGACTCGGCCATCTGGCGCAGTACCATGAAACTGTCGGACCCGCCGCTCAGCCGGTCGGGCGGCACTGTTCGCGCCAGCCAGGTGCCCACGACCGAGTTCGCCAGCGGGCCGTTGAGGCTGAGCCAGGCATCGCCCGCATCCGGCGCCGAATAAGCGGCGAATTGCAGGCTGGCGGCCTGTTCGCCCGTCATGTCGGGAGGAAGCGCCGTTGTGGGGCGAACGAAGACATCCGCCTGCATGCGCGAGAAATCCACATGGGTATTGCTGCTGAACAGTTCGATTCTCAATTCATCGAACCGGGCGTGAAGCCTGGCCACGATCCGGGGCAGCACAAGCTGGCAGAGCGTGTCAGTCGAGGCCACCCGGACGACGCCGCGCAGCGAGGCGCTGCCCCCCAGCATCAGCCGGCGGACGGAAAAGACGGAGCTTTCCACGTCGCGCATCGCTTCGAGTACGGGTTCGCGATTGGGCAGAAGCCTGTAACCGGTGGCCGATTTGTCGAATAGGGCCCCGCCGAACGCCTCTTCGAAGGCGGTCACCCGGCGGATTACCGTGGCATGGTTTACACCCAGATGCCGTGCGGCTGCGCTGACCGAGCCGTTTTCGACCACGGCCAGCACATATCGCAGATTATCCCAGTCAATGGTGTGCATATTTCCATAAGCTCAGTGCAAATTTATCGTCTCCCATACAATAGACTCACATCTATACTTTGCACTACATTGCCATATTGATCGGGAGGAATGAGATGAAATACGGAATTCGGATTGTCACCGGCGTGCTGGCCGCAGCCGTCGTCGCGACCCATGCAATCAGTGACGAGAGCCACGATGAGAAAGCGCTCGCCGCAGCCGTCAAGGCGCGGCAGTCGCAGATGACCCTTTATGCGTTCAACATCAGTCTTCTGGGCGGTATGGCCAAGGGCGAGATCGATTATGACGCCGAAGCGGCATCGGCCGCGGCGAACAACCTCGCCGCCTTGTCGAAAACGGACCAGTCGCGCATGTGGCCCAAGGGATCGGACAACGAGTCTCTCGGCAGCGATGCCACCGAAGCGCTGCCGGCCATCT
>JAUIBJ010000384.1 GCA_030428025.1 Alphaproteobacteria bacterium | reverse complement strand
CCAGGACGGCGATCAGGGCAATGGCAACCGCCCATCGCAGGGCCGTCATTTTCGGCAGCACATTCATCGCGATGGCCCTCCCTGACGGCCGAGAGACCGGGCCAGAAGAACGGCGGCCATGATGAGGAAAATCAGGACCATCGACAGCCGAGGGAAATAGAGGATGCCCATCGCCTTGGTGATGCCGACCAGCATCGCCGCCGCAAAGGCTCCGAACAGATTACCCAGCCCGCCGATGACGACCACGATAAAGGCCGTGACGATCACGGTGGTATCCAGCAGATAGTTGACGTCGCCATAAGGCGCGGCCAGGCCGCCAGCGATGCCCGCCAGCAACGCGCCGGTGGCAAAGACGGTGGTAAAGATCAGCTTTTCATTGATGCCCAGCAGGGCCGCCATACCGCGATCGTCGGTTCCGGCCCGCAGCAGGATTCCGGCCCGGGTAAATCGGATCACCACGACCATCACCAGCATGACAACCAGCCCGGCCCCGAAAATCACGAAGGGGAAGATCGGAAAGAAATTGTCGCCGATGATCAGCGCGCCCATCAGGGCGTCCGGCATCGGCACCGACAGGCTGTTCGGCCCCCAGATCCAGCGTACGACGTCACGGATGACCAGCACCAGTGCGACAGTGATGATGAGCTGCATCAGGTCGGCGGAGCCATAGACCCGGCGCAGCGCGACGATCTCGAAAATCAGCCCGACGAGGGCGACCCCGATACCGGCCAGCAGCACGGCGGCAAAGAACCCTGCGATGGTGCCCGGTGCGATCAGCGGCACCAGCCCGTAGGTAAAGAACGCGCCCAGCATGTAAAGCGATCCGTGGGCGAAGTTCACGATTCTCGAGACGCCGAAAATCAGCGTCAGGCCAGAGGCGATGAGAAAGAGCATCATGCCTTCCATCAGCCCGTTCACGAGTTGGACCCAGATCATGGTCGAAAGGCGCCCCGACGACCGTCGTCACCGGCGAGGCGCCGCTCCTTACCTGGCCGCGTCGCGGAGCGTCTGGATCTTTTCCTCGCTCCACATCAGCGGGCCGCCCGCAAACACCTCGACATCCTTCATCGTCGGGAACGGAAAGGCGGGGTCGAAATTGATCGCACCGACATAAGCGGGCGCATCCATCTGACCGTCGAAGGCACGCACGGTCAGACCTTTGCCGCGCAGACCGTCAAACGTGCCACCATAAACCTCGGGCATGAGCGCGTCGGTTTCGGTCGACCCCGCTGCCTCGACCGCGGCGGCATAGATCATCATGCCGTCATATCCGTTGATCGCCCAATCGGTCGGATATTCGTCGTAGGCCGTGCGATAGCTGTCGATGAAACTCTCGAACGCAGCGTCCTTTTCGAGCGCGAAAAACGGGGCGCGGGCGATGCCGAACAAGCGTTCCTTGGGCATCGCATCACCCATCGACTGAAGCGCGTCGACCGTCAGCAGCGTCACCAAGTTGGAGCGCTGGAACAGGCCGAACCCCTGCCCCTGCTTGATGAGGTTGACCAGACCGCCGCCGAAAATCGCCGCATAGATCGCATCCGGTTTGGTCGACAGGGCCGGTGCCACGTAAGGCCCCATGTTATTGTCGCCCAGCTTGATGAAGATTGGGTTGGAGATTTCGATGTCGGGCCGCAGTTCCTTCAGTCGCTCCGCGAAGGACTCCACCGACGTATGGCCCCATTCATAATCGTAGCCCATCGGCTGGATACGCTTCCAGTCCGCATTCTTGGCAACGAACTCGGCCGCCGCATAGGCTTCCATCGTCGCATTTGCCTGAATCTGCCAGAAGTTGGGGCGGAACGCTTCCACATTGGCCTTCTGGGTCGACCCGATCACGGCGTAATGTGGCACATTGGCCTCGGCCGCGACCGCCTGCACGGCGAGCAGGACCGCAGACGAGCAGACCCCCGTCAAGACATCCACGTCCTCCGAGGCGACCAGTTCGCGCGCCTGCTTGCCCCCCTCATCGGGCTTCGTCTGGCTGTCGCGCACGATCAACTCGATCTCCCGGCCTAGAATGCCCCCCTTGGCATTCAACTCGTCAACGGCCAGCTTGGACCCGTTGAGCCCGTCTTCCGACAGGCTGGAGCAGGCGCCGCTCAGACCGGTGACATAGCCGATCTTGATAGCGTCACCTTCGGCGAATGCCGCACCGGCCAACGCGGCACAGAGCGCAACGGCGGATATGCCCATCTTGGTCGTGTCAAACATGTCTTTCTCCTCCCTATGGATTGATCCGGCTCCTAGCGGCCAAACTTGCGGAAATCCGGCTTGCGCTTCTCCTTGAACGCATTGCCGCCTTCCTTGCTTTCGTCAGTCTCGTAGTAGAGCGACAGGCCCAGCATCCCGAGCCCGGCAATGCCGCGCTGGTGCTCGGTGTCCATGTTGAAACTGCGCTTGGCCAACGCGATGGCCGTTGGCGACCGGTCCATGATCTCGGCGCACCAGCGGTCGACCTCGGCGTCCAGCTCTTCGTGCGGGACAACCTTGTTCACCAGCCCCATCTCGAGCGCTTCCTGCGCCGAATAGCGGCGGCACATGTACCAGATCTCGCGAGCTTTCTTTTCGCCGACGACACGAGCGAGGAATGCCGTTCCATAGCCGGGGTCCACCGATCCGACCTTGGGGCCGACCTGGCCAAACTGCGCGCGATCGCCCGCGATGGTCATGTCACAGATGGTGGCGAGCACATTACCGCCACCGATGGCAAACCCCTGAACCTTGGCGATCACCGGCTTTGGCACATCGCGGATGATCGAGTGCAGATCCTCCATCGGCAGGCCGATGGTGCCACGTCCGTCATACTGGCCCTCGTGGGCCGACTGATCACCACCGGTGCAGAACGCCTTTTCGCCCGCACCGCCAAGAACGATGACGCCGACGGACCTGTCCCAACCGGCGCGGTTGAACGCGTCGATCAGCTCCTCGCAGGTCTTGCCGCGAAAGGCGTTGTATTTGTCGGGGCGGTTGATTGTGATATGCGCCGCGCCGTCCTTTACCTCGTAAAGAATATCTTCGTAGCTCATTGTCTCACCCATGCATGGTCAAGCCGCCGGAAACGGAAATCACCTGGCCGGTGACAAAGGCGGCATCGTCGGAAGAAAGGAAAAGGATTGCGCCCGGCAGGTCGTCGGGCCGACCCAATCGGCCCATCGGCACCGCCCGACGGAACGCCTCGCGGAGCTTGTCCTTGTCGCCCGCGGCGTCCATGAAATTGTCCAGCATGCCGGTTTCGGTCACGCCGGGACAGACACAGTTGAAGGTGATACCCTTTCGCGCGTGCTCGCGCGCCAGAGTCTTGGACAGCGCGATCACGCCAGCCTTGCAGGCAGCATAGACGCTTTCGCCCGACGACCCCACGCGCCCAGCATCCGATGCGATGGATACCACGCGGCCCGCACCGCGTTCGTTCATGCGCGTCAGGACCGGATGGGTGATGTTCAGAACGGCGCGCAGGTTGATGTCGATGATCTTCGACCAGAAATCGGGTCCCGATTTGAGGAACGGCGTGAACAGATCCCAGCCGGCGTTGTTCACAAGCACATCGATTTCGCCGATCTCGGTCTCGATCCGATCGACGACGGCCGACGTTGCCTCGAAATCGGTCAGATCGACAGAAATCGCATCCGCATCGCCCCCGTTCTGCCCGATCTGGTCCGCCACCGCCTGCGCGGCCTCGGCGTCGATGTCGCACACGACGACCCGCGCCCCTTCCTCGGCAAAGCGCAGGCAAGTCGCGGAACCAATACCGCCCCCGCCACCAGTTACGACAACTACTTTTCGTTTAAGGCCCTTCACCTTGCCCCTCCTGAATTCGCGCCTGAAGCAGTCAATACCATTAACTTCCTGATTTTTTGACGATGGCGTTGCCCTCGATTCGCTCCCCGGCTTCCGCGCACCCTAGCGGGGTGGATTTATTTATGTCAATATCTTGCTATAAAATTGTGCGTGCAGCCCTTTTGCTCCGCTTGACGCGCGCCACCGCAGGTAGGAAGGTAGCCAAATGGAACAAGGTGTTGTCACGAACGACTCGCTGCGTGCGCAACTGATGAACCGGTTGGCTTTTCGGATGTATCAATGCGCCAACCTGCTCAACAAAACCGGCACAAAGGCGCTGGACGCACATGACGTCACGACTCAGCAATGGGCGATCATCGGGGCGCTCGTGCGCGACCGGTGGTCCGGCGGCATTGCCGTCCACCAACTCGCATCGCTGCTCATGGTGAGTCGTCAGAACCTGTCCGGCGTCCTCTCTCGCATGGAAGACCGCGGCCTGATCGAACGTATCCGCAACGAACAGGACAGCCGGTCACGCCTGATCAGACTAACGCCGGACGGCTGGCAACGCTGGGAAGACATGCAAGGCGACATCGCGGATTTTTACG
>JAUIBJ010000383.1 GCA_030428025.1 Alphaproteobacteria bacterium | reverse complement strand
GCTGCCGCATGTGATCGACGTGGACGAGGCGATCAGGGCCGACGCGCCGGCGCTGCACAAGGACCGCGCCTTCGAGAACGTGCCCGAGGGCATGGGTGCCAATGTGGTCGCACGCTACGAGTTCGGTCATGGCGATATCGAGGCGGGACTGGCCAAGGCCGACCGCGTGCTCGAACGCACCTACAAGACCGAGGCCACCCATCAGGGCTATATCGAACCCCATGCCTGTCTGGCCACCGTCGGCACGGACGGGCAAGCCGACCTGTGGTGCTGCACGCAGGGCCAGTATCTGGTGCGAGATACCTGTGCCGCGATCCTTGGCATGAAGCAGAGCCATTTGCGCGTGACCGCCTCCGAGATCGGCGGCGGCTTCGGCGGCAAGACCACCGTTTTCCTCGAACCCGTGGCGCTGGTGCTGTCGAAAAAGACGGGCCGGCCGGTGAAGATGGTGATGAGCCGTTCGGAAGTGCTGCGTGCCACCGGGCCTACCTCGTCCAGCTCGATCGACGTGCGTATGGGCATGACCGAGGACGGCCGGATCACCGCCGGTTTCGCCGAGCTCCGCTATCAGGGAGGGGCCTATCCCGGCTCGCCGGTCGAGCTGGGCGCGATGTCGGCCTTCGCGCCTTATGATCTTGAGAACGTCAAGACCGTGGGCTGGGACGTGGTCGCCAACCGGCCGAAACAGGCGGCCTATCGCGCGCCGGGCGCGCCGATGGCGGCCTTCGCGGTGGAAAGCGCCATCGACGAGCTGGCCAAGGGTCTGGGCCTCGACCCGCTTGAGGTGCGGCTGAAGAACGCCGCGCGCGAGGGCACAAAAGCCTCCTATGGCGTGACCTATCCCGCCATCGGGCTGGAGGCGACGCTGCGTACTGCCAAGGACCATCCGCACTGGACCGCGCCGCTGGGCGAGAACCAGGGGCGGGGCGTGGCGTGCGGCTTCTGGTTCAACTTCGGTGGCAATACCTGCGTGTCGCTCAACATCACGCCGGACGGCAACGTGAACCTGATCGAGGGCAACCCCGATATCGGCGGCTCGCGCGCCTCGATGTCGATGATGGCGGCGGAGGAGCTGGGCGTGCCTTATGAGCGGGTGCGCACGGTGATTGCCGACACAGCCTCGCTGGGCCTCAATGACGTGACCGACGGCAGCCGGGTGACCTTCGCCGTGGGTCTGGCGACGATCGAGGCCGCCCGCGCGGCCAAGCGCGAGATGTGCAAGCGCGCGGCCATGGTCTGGGGCATCGAGGAAGATGCCGTGGAGTGGAAGGACGGGGCGGCGCACCCGGCCGGTCCCAACGCGGGCGAGCACCCGCCGATGACCCTGGCCGAGATCGCCGCCATCGCGTCGAACACCGGCGGGCCCGTCGCGGGCCATGCAGAGATCAACGCGGAAGGCGCGGGCGTCAGCTTTGCCACCCACATGGTCGATACCGAGGTGGACAAGGAGACGGGCGCCGTGAAGATCCTGCGCTACACCGTTTTCCAGGACGCCGGCAAGGCGGTGCATCCCGATTACGTGGAAGGCCAGTTTCAGGGCGGCGCGGTGCAGGGCATCGGCTGGGCGCTGAACGAGGCCTATATCTATGGCGAGGACGGTGTTCTGCAAAATCCGGGTTTCCTCGACTACCGCGTGCCGGTGGCCTCGGACCTGCCGATGATCGACACGGTGATCCTGGAGATTCCCAACCCCGGCCACCCCTACGGTGTGCGCGGCGTGGGCGAAACCTCGATCGTGCCGCCGCTCGCGGCCATCGCCAATTCGGTCTCGGCCGCGGCGGGGGTGCGGATGATCGACCTGCCGATGTCGCCGCCCAAGGTGCTGAAGGCGATCCAGGCGGGGTGACGGAAACTGCGCCGCCCCGGACCGGGTTCGGGGCGGCAGCTGAAAGGGCTGGCGATGGTACAGGTGCGCATCTGGGGCTCTCTGGCCTCGGCGACCGACGATCAGACCGAGGTGGAAATCGAGGCAGGCACGCTGCGCGAATTGCTGGACGGGCTGGCGGAGAAGTACCCCGCCATCCGCCCCCAGCTGGAGCGTGGCGTCTCGGTGGCCATCGACGGCAAGGTCTATAACGACAGCTGGTTCCAGCCGATCCAGCCCGACAGCGAGGTGGTGCTTCTGGCGCGGCTGAGAGGCGGCTGACGGCGTCGCACCCGCGGCCCTTCCGTCACGGCCGGGGCCATGCCCCTCACCCCAGCGGTCCACACTGGAACAGACGCACCTTCAGCCCGCCATGCGCCACAGGCGAACCGGGCGGCTGAAATGGCAGGCCAGTGGCGCGGGCCAGCCCGGCCTCGGTGGTCACCAGCCCCACGCGCCAGCCGGCAAACCGCTCCTTAAGGGTCTTTCCCAAGGCGCCATACAGCGCAAAAAGCAGTTTCTTGTTGCCGATCCGCCCGCCATAGGGCGGGTTGACCATCACCAGCCCGGGCGCGCCTTCGGGCCGTGTCCGGTCGCTCACCGCCATCCGGTCGAATTGCGTGATCGCGGCCACGCCCGCCCTTTCGGCATTGGCCTCTGCCGAGCGCACGACGCCGGCATCCCGGTCGCTGCCGAAGAACCGCCGCCCGGACAGTTCTGACGGGCCGACGCGCCGCATCTCGCTCCATTGCTCGGCGTCGAACCCGACCAGATCCTCGAACGCGAAGGATCGCGACCGACCCGGCTTCAGCCCCGCCGCGATCTCTGCCGCCTCGATCACGAACGTGCCAGAGCCGCACATCGGGTCGAGCACTGGCTCGGCTCCATGATACCCGCATTGCCGCAGGAAGAGCGCCGCCAGTGTTTCGCGAATCGGCGCCTTGCCCACTGCCGCCTTGTGGCCGCGCCGGTGCAGGGGCTCGCCGGACGTATCGATCGACAAGGTGCAGAGATCGTCCTCGATCCGTACAAGCAGGCGCAGTCCCGCCTTGTCCTCGATCGGCACGCCAAGCTCCTCCCGAACGGCACGCTCCACCCGCTGGGCCGCCGCCTTGTCGTGATAGATGCGCGAGGCGCGGCAGACGGCCTCCACCTTCACCGGCATGTCCGGTCGCAGAAAATCACCCCACGGAAATTTCCGCGCCCGCTTGTCGAGTTGGGCCAGATGAAGTGCCCGGAAAGCGCCGATCCGCACCAGCACCCGGCCCGCGCCGCGCAGATCAAGATTGGCGCGCCAGACTTCGGGCCAGCCGCCGCGCAGCGTCACGCCGCCCGGTTCCTCTCCGGTCACGTCGAAACCGGCCGCGCGCGCCTCGTCGGCCAGCACCGGCTCCAGGCCAGGCGGGGCAGCCAGGAAAATGTCGAAAGACGACATGTTCCTCATGCCGTGCCCTGCCTTTCTTCTTGCTTCAAATATCCCGTGGGGCGTTGAAACCCCTAAGGGTTTCAACGTAGGGGCAGAGCCCCCCTTACAGCCGGTTCAGAAGCGCCACTGTTGGCCACGCGTCGGCGGGCATGCCCAATTCCAGCTGGATGTCCTGTACCGCCGATCGTGTCCCGGCCCCGAGGATTCCGTCGATCTTGCCCACATCATAGCCGCGCGCGGCCAGCTTCTGCTGCAGAAGCTTCATCTGTGGCCCCGACAGCCCTGGTTCGGGGTTGCCGGCATCGAAGACCGGTGCCCCTTCCAGTCGGTTGGCGAAGTAAGCTGCGGTCAGCACATAGGTGAAGGACTGGTTCCATTCGAAATAAACCCGGAAATTGGGATAGGCGAGGAAGGCCGGCCCCTTGCGGCCTTCCGGCAGGATCAGGCTGGCCGGCAGGTTGCGCTGGATTTGCCCGTGCCGGGGCCGAACGCCCAGACTGGCCCAGTCCGCGCCGGACTTCTCGGTCCGCAGTCCGCTTTGCGACCAGTCCATGTCGCGCGGCACGTCCACCTCCTGAAGCCAGGGCTCGTTGGCGCGCCAGCCCAGATGCTGAAGCATCTTGCCGCCCGACATCAGAGCATCCGGCGCAGAGGTCTTGAGACGCACGTGCCCGTCGCCATCGCCATCGACGCCATTGGTGATGATGTCCTCGGGCAGCATCTGCACCATGCCGATCTCGCCCGCCCAGGCGCCTGTGGTGGTGGCGGGATCGAAATCGCCATGTTCGTAAAGCTCCAGCGCGGCATAGACCTGCGGCCGGAAGAGATGCGGACGGCGGCAGTCATGGCTGAGCGTGACCAGCGCGTTCAGGGTGTTGAAATTCCCTTGGAACCCGCCGTAATCCGTCTCGAAGGCCCAGAAGGCCAGAAGAACGCCCCGGCTCACGCCGAACTGCCGTTCGATCCGGTCGAAAATGGCGTCGTATTGCTGGGCCTTGCTGCGCCCCACATTCATCCGGTTCTGACTGATCAGCTGGCGGGCGAACTCGGAAAAGGGTTTCTGAAAGAAGCCTTGCGCGCGGTCGGCATTGATCACCGACT
>JAUIBJ010000382.1 GCA_030428025.1 Alphaproteobacteria bacterium | reverse complement strand
GCTGGGATCGGCCTATCTGGCCCAGCTCGTCGACCGGTTCGACGGCAACGTGGTGATGGTGGCCGCCGGCTATAATGCCGGCCCGGGCCGACCCCTGCGCTGGATGGAGGATTTCGGCGACCCGCGCCGGGGCGAGAGGGATGTCATCGACTGGATCGAACACATCCCCTTTCGCGAAACCCGCAACTATGTGATGCGAGTGGCCGAAAGCCTGCCGATCTATCGCGCCCGGCTGGGCAAGCCTCCGCTGAGCGTTCCCTTCTCGAAGGAACTGTCGGGCTCGACGCTCACGCGGCTGGCGCTGGACTGAGGCGGCCCGGCCCATCGGCCCGCCTCTGCCGGAAAGTCCCGGGGCAAAGCCCGGTACGACGGGACACCTCAGGCCCGAAACGCGCTATGAGGCGCGAGCGGCCCGTGCGGTGAAAAGGTTCAGCACAGCCGGCACATGCAACCCGTCGGCGGTGACGAACGGCTCCATCCCGCAATGCACCGCGGCCTCGATCGCGCGGGCATCCTCCTCTGTGCCCTCCTTCTCGCGCAGAATGCGCGAGGCCGGGCCCACTTGGGTGGCAAAGCCCGCCGCGTCGCGCAACGTGCCGGGCGGTGTGAGCGTGACAGAGACCACCCGGGCCGCAGCATCCGCCAGCCCGGCCCGCGTCAGCATATCGGTGACGTAGTCCGCGTCCGAAAACGCCATCGGGCCGGGGGCGCGCGGATCGGCTGGCGCCGGCGCGCCCAACCGTTCCACCGCCGCCGTACGAGGCACGGCGAACCACGGGTTCCCGGTCAACGGCCCCCAGGCAACGAAGGTCATCGCCGCGCCCGGCCGCAAGGCCCTGGCGATATTGGCGAAAGCCGCCACGGGATCGGCAAAGAACATCATGCCGAAGCGCGAGATCATGGCGTCGAACCCGGCAGGCGCGAAGCCGTGGGTCTGCGCGTCCGCCTCGACGAAAGCGGTGTTGGACAAGCCCTCCTGCGCCGCCCGCTCCCGCGCACGGGCCAGCATCACCGGCGAGATATCGGCGCCGGTGACATGACCCGCGGGCCCGACCGCGCGGGCAGCTTCCAGGCTGCTCGCACCCGTGCCGCAGCCGATATCGAGAACGCGCGCGCCCTCCGGCAGCCTCGCCTCGTCAAGAAGCCGGCGCAGCACCGGGGCCATCATCGTATCCAGCGTCGCCGCGTTATCGACCCAGGCGGCGCCGGGCGCGGAGGACCAGAACTCGGCCTGGCTCTGGTTGGGCGCACCGGTCATGCCGCCCGCCCCGCCACCTGCCCCGCCATCACGCAGAGCATCTCGAACATGATCGACACTCCCAGAAAGGCGGTGCCGCCCGAAGGGTCGAAAGGCGGCGAGACCTCGACCATGTCGGCGCCCACGATGTCGAGCCCCTTCAGTTCGCGCACCACCTGCAGCGCCTGATAGGAATTCGGCCCCCCCACCTCGGGCGTGCCGGTGCCCGGCGCAAAGGTGGGATCGACGAAGTCGATATCATAGCTCACGTAAGTCGGCCCCGTGCCGGCGATCTCCCGCGCCTCGGCCATCACGTCCTCGGGCCCGCGCGCGTGAAATTCCTCGATCAGGATCAGGCGGATGCCGTTGGCCTCGGCGAAGTCGCGATCCTCGGTGTCGTACATCGTGCCGCGAAGGCCGATCTGGACAACGCGTTTCGGGTCGAGCAGCCCTTCCTCCACCGCCCGGCGGAAGGGCGTGCCGTGTGTGTACATCGTGCCGCCGAAATAGGAGTGGAAGAGGTCGGTATGGCTGTCGAAATGCACCATGCTCACGGGGCCGCTCCTGGCCACCGCGCGCAGCACCGGCAGCGAGGTCAGGTGGTCGCCCCCTGCCGTAAGCGGCAGGATGCCCGCCTGAATGACCTGATCGTAGAAGGCGGTGATCCGCTCCATACTGTCGGGGATATCGGCCGGGTTCGGCCCCACATCGCCCAGATCGGCGCAATTCGCCGCCTCGAAGGGGCGCATGCCCGAGGTGGGGTGCTGGGCGCGCATCATCGTCGAGGCGTCGCGCAACTGGCGTGGTCCGTGCCGCGGGCCCGGACGGTTGGTCGTGCCCGAATCCCACGGAACCCCGATCAGGCCGATCTGAACATCGCCGAACCGATCGTGCCCGGGCGGCACATAGGGCAGGCGCATGAAGGTGGGAATGCCGGCAAAGCGCGGCAGATCGAAGCCCGACACCGGGTGAAAGAACGGATCGCTCATGTGAAACCTCCCAGACGTTTGATCGAGGTCACCGGGCCGTCGCCCTGTGCCTCGATTCGCTTCAGCGCATCTTGCAGGGGTTCGAAGGCCACGGCCATACGGAAGACATTGGCGTGCAGCAATGTTTCCGCATCGGCCACCCAGGCCACATGGCCACTCCAGAACAGAAGGTCGCCGCGCTGCAACGCCGCCCCCTCGGGCAAGGGTGTGCCCAGCTCCTCCTCCTGCATGTCGCTGTCGCCGGGACAGGCGATGCCGCAGGCAAGACAGGCCATCTGCACGAGGCCCGAACAGTCGATGCCGAAGCTGGTATTGCCGCCCCAAAGATAGGGCGCGCCGAGAAAGGTTTCGGCCACCGAAACCGGATCGCTGGCCAGCGCCGAGATGGAAGAGAGATGCGCCGATGGAACGAACCCCAACGGCGTTTCCGCAAAGCGGCCGTCATCGCCGGAGACGGTCAGAAGGCTGCCATGGCTCAGCGCCGCGGTTTCGCGCCGTTTGAAATCCGGCGCGGGGTAGAGATGCGTGGCCCGCGCGGTAACCCGTTGGGTCGGCGCGGGCAGGTCGCCGAGATGATCCTCGGGAAGATACCCGACATAGCCATCGCGTGCCGCTTCGACAAAGACCCATCCGTGGCGCCACTCATAGGCCGTGACCGCCTCGCCCAGCAGAAGCTGCCGGTCGCGCGCCCCATCCGGCGCGCGCAACAGGTCGGCCACCGGCACGGTGATGCGCCGCAGATCGCCGGCGGTGAAGCGCTCCGCCGCGACCTCCCCGCGCAGCCGCTCGGCCGCGACGCGCGCATTGGCCGGATGCCGGCGCGGGTCGGTCATCTTGGGCAAGGGGCGCTGCCCCTCTTGGCCCCGGAACAGGTCCGGGGCCAATTCACCCGGGGATATTTCGAAACAGAAGAAGACGGGCGGGCGGTCACAGCCCAAGCACCTTCGGCAGGGTTTCCAGGATCGCGCGCGCGCCCATGCCGACCCCGCCCTTGGGCCGGGCCGGGCCGTTGCCGGTGCTCCAGCCATAGATGTCGAAATGGGCATAGGGCAATTCGGCGGTGAAGCGGCGCAGGAAAAGCGCAGCGGTGATCGCGCCGGCAAACCCGCCCCCGGGGGCGTTGTCCAGATCGGCGATGCCGGGCTCGATCATCGCCTCGTAGGGGGTGTGGAAGGGCAGACGCCAGACCGGATCGGCCACCGCCGCCCCGGCGCTGTCCAGCGCGGCGGCGAGGGTGGCGTCGTCGGTGAAATAGGGGGCGATGTCGGGGCCCACCGCCACCCGCGCGGCCCCGGTGAGCGTGGCCATGGAGATCATCAGATCAGGCACGTCCTCGGTGCCGTAGCTCAGCGCGTCGGCCAGCACCAGCCGGCCCTCGGCATCGGTGTTGTTGATCTCCACCGTCACTCCGTTGCGCGCGGTGAGGATGTCGCCGGGGCGGAAGGAGGTGGCCGAAACGGAGTTTTCCACCGCCGGCACCAGCACCCGAAGCTGCAGCGGCAGCCGCAGGCGCATGATCATGTCGGCCAACCCCAGCACGGTGGCCGCGCCGCCCATGTCCTTCTTCATCAGCGCCATGCTGGAACCGGGCTTGAGGTTCAGCCCGCCGGTGTCGAAACAGACCCCCTTGCCCACCAGCGTCAGCTTCGGCCCCGCATCGCCCCAGCGCAGGTCGATCAGCCGGGGCGCCTGCCCTGCGGCGCGGCCCACCGCGTGGATCAGCGGGAAGTGCCGGTCGATCAGCGCCTCGCCGCGGATCGCCTCGATCTGGGCGTCATGCCGTCGGGCCAGATCGGCGCAGGCGGCCTCCAGCGCGTCGGGCCCCAGATCGGAGGTGGGGGTGTTGATCAGGTCGCGGGTGAGCCATTCGCCGGCGGCGATGGCCTCCAGCCGCGCGGCGTCCACACCCTCGGGCGCGACCAGCCGGGCCTTGGCCCCCGATTGCTCCCTGTAGCGGTCGAAGGCATAGCCTGCCAGCAGCCAGCCCAGGGCCTCTTCCTGCCGGCGCGCCTCCTCCAGACCGTTGAGCCAGTACGCCGCTTCGGGCAGCGCGGCGGCCGCCGCGGCCAGGTGGAACCGACCCCGCGCCCGGGCCGCATCGGTGCCGTAACCGGCCAGTGCCATGGCGATCCCGCCCGCTTCGTCCGGGACAAGCAGAGTGCTGCCCA